>NZ_WIWL01000180.1:0-53240 GCF_009600105.1 Pseudomonas sp. FSL R10-0056 | reverse complement strand
GGCCTGACGCAGGGCGTTGCGCAGCTCGGCCATGCGCTCCTGCGTCTCGGCGCCACTTTCGGCCAGGGGCGCGTAGCGTTTGACCTGTGCGGCGGCGTACTGCTCGTTGGCGCTTTCACCTTCCAGCTGCGCCTGCACCTGGGCAATGGACGCGCCGTGCTGCTCAAGCTCGGCTTCGCCCCGGGCAATATCGGCCTCGGCTGCGCGAATGGCCGCTTCGGATTTTTCCCGCGCCGCCTGATAAGTCCGCACATCGAGGCGCACCAGCGGCTGGCCGACGCTGACGGTCTGGTTGTCGCTGACATACACCTCGCTCACCGTACCTGCGATCTTGGCGGCTACGCTCAGGCTGTCGGCCTGCAGGTAGGCGTCGTTGGTGCTTTCGATAAAACGCCCCACATTCCACCAGTGTGCACCCCATATGGCAGCACCCAGCAGCGCGCCCAGGCCGAGAGCCCCCAGCGCCAGGGTTTTACCAGGCTGGCGTTTGGGCCTGATCTTGATCGATGGGTCTAGGGCCTGATGTGCGGTCATGGTGCTCTCAATTGTTATCGGTTGTAACAATTATTACGATCGGTAAAATTATGTCAATCGATATAAATTCAGGCACACTCCCGTCTTCATCGATCAAGGAGAAGCCCATGACCACGATTCACCGGCGCCGACCTGCCAGCGAAGGCGGCTATACGTGTGGGGATGAAACCAGTGCGCGGATTATCGAAGCGGCCCTCAACCTGTTTGGCGAGCGTGGCTACGAGGGCGCTTCGACCCGCGATATCGCCGAATTGGCGGGGGTTAATGCACCGGCGCTCAATTACTACTTCAAGAACAAGGAAGGGGTGTATAGCGCCTGCACCGAGTACATGGTGGAGCGGATCTGGGATTACCTGGCGCCGACCATCGAAGCGGCCCAAGCGCTGCTGGGCACGCGGCCGGACACCGAACAGCTGATCGACACCTTCTGCGCCATCCAGAGCAAGATTGCCGAATTCATGCTGGTGTCCAACCGGACCAACAGCTGGCGCAAGTTCTATGCGCGGGAGCAGGCGGGGCTGGGCCCCAGCGCCGGTGAAGAAATGATCAGCCAGCGTATAGGCCAGCGCATTATCGGCGTGACCAGCGGAATCATTTCGCGGCTGATGGGCCCGGATGCCAGTGATGAAGAATGCATCCTGCGCTCCATGACCCTGACCGGGCAGTTACTGCCGTTTCACCTGACCCGCACCAGCTCGCTGAAGTCACTGGGCTGGGACACACTGACGGCCGAGCGTTACGCCATGCTGATGGGCATTGTGCGCGAGCAGACCGTGACCCTGTTGCGCGGGTTGGTGCGCTAAGACCTGCGACTGTGGGAGCGAGCCTGCTCGCGAACGCCCTTCGCGAGCAGGCTCGCTCCCACTGGGCCGGCTACGGGTTTTCATTTATCCCCGGCCCTTCCAAGGCACCAGTTTGCGCTCCAGCCAGCGCATGCCCAGATCGAACAGCAGGGCCAGCGCTCCGATCACCAGAATGCCCATGATCACCACATCAGTGGCCATGAACTTGGACGCCGTCAGCACCATAAAGCCCAGCCCGGCCGTGGCCGCGACCATTTCGGCGGCCACCAGGGTGGTCCAGCCAAAGCCGATGGCGATGCGCATGCCGGTCAGAATTTCCGGCAGGGCTGCCGGCATGATCACCTGCCTGAGCACTTGCCCGCGGCTGGCGCCCATCGAATAGGCCGCGTGGATCTGCTCAATGGCCACCGACTTGACCCCGGCCCGGGCACTGAGTGCCAGCGGGGCAAACATCGCCAGGTAGATCAGAAGGATTTTTGAGCCTTCACCGATACCCATCCAGATCACCACCAACGGCAGATAGGCCAGCGGCGGCAGCGGGCGGTAAAACTCCACCAGCGGGTCGAACACGCCTCGGGCCACCCGATTGACGCCCATCAAAATACCCACCGGGATTGCCGTCAGCACCGCCAGCGCAAACGCGCCAAACACCCGCAGGGCACTCCAGCCGATATGTGTCCACAAGCTGGCATCGGCAAATCCGTCGCGGCTGACATCCACGATCTGCGTCCATACCGCCTGGGGCGAGGGCAAAAACAGCGGCTTGATCCAACCGCCATTGGTGGCGAAAAACCACAAGGCGAACACGACACAAATCGTGCCCAGGCTCAGCCCCATACTGGAGCCGTTGCCCGGTGCGCCATATTGCTCGCCCGGCTTTGCCGGCGCGGCGCGGCGCAGTTCATGGAGGGTGCGCAGCACGGCATTGCGTTGTTTTTCGTCCAAAAGGCTCATTACGCTGCCTCCTCGTCACCGTGGATGATGCTCAGGATCTGCTCGCGCAGGGCGATGAAATCGGGACTGGATTTTACGGCGCGAGCGTCGCGGCACTTCAGAAAGCGCTGGCCGAAATCCACCGAAAACTCGTGGGTGATACGCCCCGGGCGTGGCGACATGATGATCAGTCGGGTGGCCATAAACAGCGCTTCTTCAACGTCATGGGTGATAAAAAACATCATCTTTTGCGTGCGCTGCCAGATCTCCAGGATCAGTTCCTGCAAGCGTTCGCGGGTCAGGGCGTCCAGTGCGCCGAGGGGCTCGTCGAGCAGCAGCATCTTCGGGTCATTGGTCAGTGCGCGGGCAATCCCGACACGTTGCTGCATGCCGCCCGACAGCTGATAAGTGGCGTGATCGCGAAACTCCGCCAACCCGGTCAACTGCAAAAAATGCAGGGCACGTTCTTCGCGTTCGACCTTGGGGATACCGCGCAACTTGAGACCGAAGGCCACGTTGTCGATCACATTCAGCCACGGCAGCAGCGCATGTTTCTGGAACACCACACCGCGTTCTGCGCCGGGGCCGGTGACCTGGTCACGCAGCTCGGCGCCGTCGATGCGCTCGGGCACCTGGCCGTGATAGTCGCCCAGGGTAATTACCCCGCTGCTGGGCTGGATAAACCCGGCCATCAGGTTGAGCAGTGTGGTCTTGCCGCACCCTGAAGCACCCAGGGCGACGACAAAATCACCGGCGGCAATGTCCAGATTGACCCCGGACAGAGCCCTTACCGGCTGACCCTTTTGCTGCCCGGGGTAGAGCACCGACACATCATGAATTTTTAGGCTGAGGGGCATGGCGTGTTCCTCGTCAATTAACTTGATGCCCTGTGGGAGCGGGTTATTGGGCGTTTTGCACAAACGTCGGGTTGATCGCCGCGCTGTAGTCAGGCAGCAAGGCCGGGATTTTCTTTTGAGCTTTCAAGAACTCGGCGGTGGCGGCCAGTGCCTTGGCAGCGCCACCGCCCAGCCACGTCGGGCCGGCCTGTTCGCTGGCCAGCGGGAACTGGTACAGCGCCAGCACCGGTGGTACTTCTTCAGGTTTGGCCCCGGACTGCTTGGCCACGTTGATGACCTGCGACGAGTCGGCGGTCCAAGATTTTGGCGCCTTGACGTAACCCGCGGTGCTGTCTTGCAGCACCTGGGTGAACGCCTGCATGCCGGGGGCGTTGGCGGCAGCGAATTGTTTATCTACCACCAGGCCGTCGAAGGTGGCCTTGCCCCAGTCGGTCAGTTGGCCCGAAGTCAACAGCACATGGCCGCTTTGCTTGAGACGGCCCAGGGCCGGATCCCAGATAAACGCCGCGTCGATATCACCGCGCTCCCAGGCTGCGGGGATATCCGAAGGTTGCAGGTTGATAACCTTGACCTTGCCGGTCAGGCCGAACTGCTCAAGGGCAAACAACGCGTGAAAGTGGGTGGTGGAGACAAAGGGTACGGCGAGGGTTTTGCTGGCCAGGTCCTGTGGCGCGACGATACCGCTGCCATTGCGTACCACCAGCGCCTCGGCATCGGCAATGTTGTCCAGAATCCAGAACAATTGCGCATCCACACCGCGGCTCACGGCGGCGGCAATCGGGCTGCTGCCGGCGACCCCGATCTGCACATCGCCCGAGGCCATGGCCATCATCACGTCGCCGCCGCTGTCGAAGTTGCGCCACTGGATATCCCAGCCGGTGGCTTGCTCGAACTGCTTTTGCGCGATGGCGTCTTTCCAGGGCGCAAACATGCTTTGCACGCCGATGGTCACGGTCTGAGCGTGGGCAGTGGCTACCAGGCTCAGAGCGGTAAGGGGCAACAAGACGGTGCGACGGATCCATTTGTTCAGGGGCTTGAGCATGGTGAGACTCCGGGCTGGGGGATGTCTGTGTTTTTGTCAGCCCGATCTTAGGCGCTGGCTCGGCGCTTGCTTTAGATCCAGTTGCTGCAAGCTGTGGTGCCAGAGGTCGTTGCAGGCCTTGTGTGGCAAGGGTTGTAGCGCATTGGGTGCGCCATGACGGGGCGCCGGGCCAGGAGCTTGAACCATGTTGGAGCGTTATTTTCGACCCTTCGAAGCTGGCCGGGGCTTACAGGAGCAACTGCGCGAGAGCTTGCTCAGCGCGATTCTGGACGGTGCCATGCCGCCCGGTGAGCCGATGCCGTCATCGCGCAAGCTATGTGAGCTGCTCAACGTGTCGCGTAATACTGTGGTGCTGGTGTATGAGCAGTTGGTGCAGGATGGTTATCTGATCCCATCGGACCGGCGCGGTTTCTTTATCAACGAGAAGTACCTGCGCCAGCAGCTCAATGTCAGCCTCAAACCCGCCACGCAAAAAATCTTCGAGCGCCCCGACCATGCACCGGACTGGGAGGCGCGCCTGCAAAGCAGTTCGTCGCAGTTGCGGGCCATTGTCAAGCCGCGCAACTGGCGTGAGTATCGCTACCCGTTCGTCTATGGTCAGGTCGAGGCGGATGAGCAAACCGCTGCCCGCTGGCGCGACTGTTCGCGCATCGCCAGCACCGGCGCACATATGCGCAGTTGGGTCGATGATCAAGTGATGCTCGACGATCCGTTGTTGGTCGAACAGATCGTCCAGCGTGTGTTGCCCAAACGCGGGATCAGCGTGTCGACGCAGGAAGTGATGATCACCATCGGCACGCAGAATTCGCTGTATATGCTCGCCCGGCTGCTGGGCCGCCCGGGGCTGGTGATGGGGCTGGAGGATCCGGGCTATGTGGACGCGCGCAATATTTTCAGCCTGAGTGGCTGCGCGTTGAAACCGCTGCGCATTGATCGCCAGGGGCTGGTGGTCAATGAGCAACTGGCCGACTGCGAGATGGTGTTTTGCACGCCCAGCCATCAGTCGCCCACTGGCGTGACCATGCCGCTGTACCGACGCCTGGAGCTGATGGCCAGTGCCCGTGAAAATGACTTGTTGATCATTGAGGACGATTACGAAAACGAACAGAATTTTTTGGGCAGCAACCATCCGGCTTTGAAGAGTTTTGATGACAGCGGACGGGTGATCTATCTGGGCAGCTTGACCAAAAGCCTGCTGCCGGGGGTACGGTTGGGATTTATTGCCGCGGATGCCGAGCTGATCCATGAACTGCGGGCGCTGCGCCGTTACATCTACCGGCATCCGCCGTCGAACAACCAGCGTACGTTGGCGCTGTTTTTATCGATGGGCCATTACGATGCCCATGCCCGGCGGTTGCGCGATCGGCTGGCGCGCAAGTGGCGGGTGATCAGCCGGGCCATGGCCGAGCATTTGCCGCAACTCAATGCCAGCGGCATGGCGGGGGGCTCGTCGCTGTGGGTCAGTTGCCCGCCGGATGTGGATGCCTGGGTGTTGCAGCGGCTGGTGGCCAGGCGTGGTGTGTTGATTGAGCCGGGGGATATTCATTATTTGAGCGAGCCGCGCCCGCTCAACTGCTTTCGGCTGGGCTTCGGGGCGATTGCCGAAGATCTGATCGAGCCGGGGATTGCGGCGCTGGGTGAAGCGTGGCGCGAGCTGAAAGCCCCTCACCCCAGCCCTCTCCCAGAGGGAGAGGGCTAGGGTGAGGGACTTGCTTTAGCCTTACAAAATCTCCCGCCCCAACGTCTCTCTCAACACTTCAAACATCGCATCCAAATCCGCCCGCCCAGTCACCAGCGCCGGGGCAAAGATGATCGCATCCCCGGTCGTTTTAACATGCAGCCCGGCGTCATACAGCGCCCTCTGCACCCGCGCACCTTTGGCTCCCGGCGCATCCCCCGGCGTCAGCTGTATTCCGCTGAGCAACCCATAACCGCGCAAGTCGCTGACTTGTGGCAGGCCTTGCAACCCGCTCAGGCACTCCAGAAAATACGGCGCCAGTTGCGCGCCCTTGGCAAACAAATCCTCATCCCGGTAAATATCCAGCGAAGCTAGCGCTGCCGCACAGGCCACCGGGTGCCCGGAGTAGGTATAACCGTGGAACAGTTCCGGGCCGCCACCTTTGCTGGCATTGATCACTGTGTCGTAAACCGCCTCGTCCACCGCCACGGCACCCATCGGGATTGCGCCATTGGTCAGGGCCTTGGCCAGGGTGATGAGGTCCGGCTTCACCTCAAAGCTCTGTGCTGCAAACGCCTGGCCGGTGCGGCCAAAACCTGTGATGACTTCATCGAACACCAGCAAAATCCCATGTTTGTCACAGATGTCGCGCAGGCGCTTGAGGTAGCCCACAGGCGGCACATACACGCCGATGGAACCGGCAATCGGCTCCACAAAGCAGGCAGCAATGCTGTCGCCGCCATGCATGGCGATGATCCGCTCCAGGTCGCTGGCCAAGTCGGCGCCCTGCTGCGGTTCGCCCAACTGAAAGCGCTGGTCCTCTTGCCAGGTGTGACGCATATGGCTGACGTGGGGCAGGCCGCCGGTGGCGAAGGCCTGGCGGTTGCGCATCATCCCCGACAGGGCCACGCCGCCAAAGTTGACGCCGTGATAAGCCCACTCGCGGGACACAAACCGGGTGCGCTGGGCTTCGCCGCGGGCACGGTGATAGGCCAGGGCAATTTTCATCGCGCTGTCCACCGACTCGGAGCCGGAGTTGGTGAAAAACAGTTTGTTCAGGCCAGCAGGCAACAAGTCGCTCAAGCGTTCCGCCAGCTCGAAAGACAACGGCGAAGCCCGTTGAAAGTGCGGGGTGAAATCCAGGTTCAGCAATTGCTTGCACACCGCCTCGGCGATCTCGGTACGGCCATGGCCGGCAGCGCTGCAAAACAACCCGGAGCTGCCATCGAGCAGTTCGCGGCCCTCGGCATTCCAGTAACGAACGCCCTCGGCGCGGACGAACAACTGCGGTGCGCGGTGAAACTCACGGTTGTCGGTAAAAGGCATCCATTGGTGGTTCAGATTCGTCGCCATGCATGTCACTCCTGAGGGTCGGTCCGGTGCGGCCAGTTGCTCGCAGACTAGTCACGGCCGGGGGCAATCCTTAGATCCAGATGGGGTTTTCGATAGGGCCAGTTCTGGCCCCATCGAAAGCCCCGACTGGATCTAAGCCCCGGGGCGCGCGGCTGACTACAGTGGCGCCATTGAGCACCCTGGAGCAGCGTATGAACCCTGAAGCAAGTTGGGCCCTGAGTGCGCTGTGCGTACTGGTGGCGGCTGTGGTGCGCGGGCTCACGGGGTTTGGTTTTGCGGCCATTGCCGTGGTCGGGCTGGCGATGCTCGGGTCGCTGCAACAGGCGGTGCCGCTGGTGCTGTTTTTGGAAGTGGGGTCCAGCGTGATGCTGTTGCGCAGTGCCTGGCGCGAGGCGCATTACCCGCTGCTCAAACGCCTGCTGCTGGCGGCCGCGTGTGGAGTGCCGTGCGGTATCTGGTTGCTGACGGGTATCGACAGCGGTGGGCTGACAGTGGGGGTCTACCTGTTGGTGGGGCTACTGGCGATTCTGGGTCTGGCGCGTATTCGCCTGCCGATGGGCGAGGGTCGCGCCGGTGCCTGGCTGGTGGGGGGCAGCAGCGGGGCGTTGATCGCCGCATTCAGTATTGGCGGGCCGCTGGTAGTGGCGTGGCTCAGCCACTGCGGGTTGCGGGCCCGGGCGTTGCGAGCGACGCTGATCATGTTCTTTTTTGCCGTCGATCTTGCGGCGCTGGCCGGGCTGGCGGTGGCTTTGGCCATCCCCCCCGGCACAGGCCGGCAGGCATTGCTGATGCTGCCTGCGCTGCTGCTGGGGCTGTGGCTGGGGCAACAATTGTTCGCGCGTATCCAGGCCGAACAGGCCGCCCGTTTTACCCAATGGCTATTGCTGGTGCTGGCAGGCGTTGGTCTGCTGGGCCGGTCGTGGTCCTGATCGATCCCAAGGAGCTGTCTATGATGCCGACTGTTTTTATTACCGGTGCCACGTCCGGTTTTGGCGAAGCCTGTGCCCGTCGTTTTGCTGCCGCAGGCTGGTCGCTGGTGCTTACCGGTCGCCGGGCCGAGCGCCTGCATGCACTGGCTGACGAGCTGTGTGCGCAAGCCAGAATCTTGCCGCTGGTGGTGGACGTGCGTGACCGTGTCGCGATGGAGCAGGCCATTGAACATCTGCCTGCGGAATTCAGCAGGTTACGCGGGCTGATCAATAATGCCGGGCTGGCCTTGGGCACCGCGCCAGCCCCCGAGTGCTCGCTGGATGACTGGGAGACCATGGTCGACACCAATATCAAGGGCCTGCTGTACAGCACGCGCTTGCTGCTGCCACGGTTGATCGCTCACGGTGCCGGGGCAGGCATCGTCAATCTGGGGTCTATTGCCGGTAACTGGCCGTACCCTGGCAGTCATGTGTATGGCGCGAGCAAAGCCTTTGTGCGGCAGTTCTCATTGAACCTGCGCTGTGACCTGCAGGGTACCGGCGTGCGCGTCACCAACCTTGAACCTGGCCTGTGCGAGAGCGAGTTTTCGCTGGTGCGCTTTGCCGGGGACAAGGCCAAATATGATTCGGTCTACGCCGGCGCCCAGGCGATTCAGCCAGCGGACATAGCCGAAACGATTTTCTGGATTCTCAACCAGCCGGCGCACATCAATATCAACAGCCTTGAGTTGATGCCTGTGAGCCAGTCGTGGAACAACTTTGCGATTGAGCGGGCTTGAGCCCGGCTTTCCAGGGCGTGAACTCGACGCGATAAAACGCGCTGCTCATGCCCTGGGTGTTGGGCACAAAGCCCGGCATGGCGCTCAAGTCCAGTTGCTTGCAGCGCTGAACCAGTCCTGCAAGTAACCCATCGTCATGCCTGAACTCAGAAGGGCGCATGGCGTGCGGATCAAGGCTGGCGGCACATTCGCGCACCTGGCCGGTGCTGTCAGTCATCATCATCAGCGTGGCGACACCAATGCTGTCGATGGGCATCGGCGCGAGCAGTTGCTTGAACAAAAAGTCGTTTTGCGCCTTGTCCTGCAAGGCCGCATCGCGCCGTGCCCGGGTCTCGGGGGAAAGCCCAACCAATGGATACACCAGAATTGGCGCCACGACCCTTGCCGTCTTGCTCTTGGGGTCGATCAGTGACGAGGGCAGCTCGGGGAACACCGCTGTCCAGCAGATAGACCGCAGGTCCAGGGCCAGCTTGCGATTGTAGGGGTAAACCCTGGCATCCACTTTCTTGTTGGGTTGAGTGCCGCAGCCAATGATGCGGTTCTTGTCATCGAGGGTCAGCATCAGATTGAAACTGCCATCGCGCCCTTGGGTATTAGCCAGGTCGCCCTCACGGGCGAGCACACTGCTGATCAGTTTTTCATACACACCGCGTTGTACCGCCTGCTCCTTTTCCTGGGCTTGGGTGAGCTTGGGCGGGCTATCGGGGTCAATGGTCGCTGACTGGCAACCTGCAAGCAGCACCGCTGTCAGGGCGAGGGGGAAAGAGGGTTTGAACATGACGATCCTTGTGCGAGAGGCTAGCCGGTGGAGTCCTTGCCGTTTTTTAAACGGCGGGCAGTTTATCGCATTCAAGGTGTTTATTGCAGTTGGGTTGTATTCGCGTTAGCGCAGGGGCTGCGCTTTACCACACAGCGCAACAGCCCCCTACTTTACCCTTGCGGATGCCAGCCCAACTGACTTGAAACCTGCTGCGAGGCTTCCATCAGTTGTTTGACGTAGTCCTGTTTCAGTTCCTCACGAAAGCGAAAGCACGGGAAGGATACGCTCATGCCGCCAATCACATGGCCGAAACGGTCGCGGATGGGGGCTGATAAACAACGCATGTTGTCTTCAAATTCTTCATGGTCTTCGCCATAACCCTGCTGGCGTACCACAGCCAGTTCCTGCAGGTATTCGTCGATGCTGGTGAGGGTGTTGGCGGTACGCCGCTCGAAGCTCTCTTCGCGCAAATGTGCCAGCAACTCATCCTCTTTCAGCCAGGCCATCAGCACCTTTCCGATGCCGGTGCAGTACAGCGGCGCCCGACGGCCGATACGCGAATACATGCGCAGGTTGTATTTGGAGTCGATCTTGTGCACGTAGACGATGCTGCCTTCGTCGAGGATGCCCAGGTGCACGGTTTCCCCGGTCAGTTCGTTGATCCGGCGCATCCCCGGCTCGGCTTCGCGCACGATATCCAGATGGGGCAGGGCCTGGGCACCCAGTTCGAACAACCGCACGCTCAGGCGGTAGCGGTCTTCAGCATCCTGAACCACATAACCACGGGCCTTGAGCGACTGCAAAAAGCGATAGACCGTGCTTTTTGACATATCCAGTTTTTGCGCGATTTCGGACACGCCACTCTCTTCCGGGTGCTCGGCCAGCGCTTCAAGCACGGCCATGGTGCGGCCGACTGCAGAGACCAGTTCATTGTTCTGGGTGGTGCTGTTGTCCATGAAGGCTCCAACGCAAATGAAAAAAACAAGGATATACCGTAGGGAAACGAAACGCTGTTTCATTTTTCTTGACGGTGCGGGGATTTTGATTAAACTCGCCCTCAAGTGATGAAATGAAACGCCGTTCCGAAAATAATAATCAGCTCGATGCAAGGACACGACCCGTGCCTGTATCGACGCCAAGCGACCCATAAAAACAAGGCGCGAAGTGATGACGGTAACCCTCGGGCATTGCCCACAGGCCGATTTGCCCCACCCCCGACGAGTCGCTCTGGTGGGCGAGTGCATGATTGAGATGCGCGGTCTGCCAGGAGCGCTTTTCAGCCAGACCTTTGGCGGCGATACGCTCAATGCAGCGGTCTATCTGTCACGTCTGGGGGCTGGCAACGGTATTGTTGCCGACTATGTAACCGCCATCGGCGCAGACGCTTTCAGCGTTGCCATGCGCCAGCTCTGGCGTGATGAGGGTGTCGGCGATCAGCATGTGCGAGTGATCAAGGACGCGCTGCCCGGTTTGTATTTCATCCAGACCGATGACCAGGGTGAGCGCCGCTTTGCCTACTGGCGCGGAGAAGCCGCCGCCCGACGGGTTTTCGACGGACCAGAAGCCGATGACGTACTGCGCGCCCTGGCCGACTACGACTATGTGTACCTGAGCGGCATCAGCCTGGCGATCCTCACCGCCGGCGGCCGCGAGCGCCTGATGCAGGCCCTGGGCCAAGCGCGCCAGAGCGGCACGCGCATTGTCTTTGACAACAACTACCGCCCACACCTGTGGCCAGATGCGTCTTCTGCACGCAAGGCGTACAGCGACATGCTGCGCCTGACCGATCTGGCGCTGATCACCTGGGAAGACGATGCTGCGTTGTTCGGCTATGCCGATCCCGAAGCCCTGTTTGGCGCCTATGCCCGGTTTGGTGTGGGCGAAGTGGCTCTCAAGCGTGGCCCGGCTTCGTGCCTTATCCAGTGCCCGATCGGGCGTTTCGAGGTGCCCGCCGAACAGGTGCGGCAGATCGTCGATACCACGGCGGCAGGTGACTCTTTCAGTGCTGCGTACCTTGCCTGCCGCTTGCAAGGCGGTGAGCCGCAACAGGCTGCGCGCTGGGGGCACACGCTGGCCGCAGAAGTGGTGCAGCATCCCGGCGCGCTGATTCCCGCAGCGGCCATGCCAAGCCTGAACATGCCTGTATTTTCTTCTGTCGCCGAGGCCTGAACCGATGAAAATTGTTGAAGCACGCGTGATTGTCACCTGTCCGGGTCGCAACCTGATCACCCTGAAAATCGTCACTGACGAGGGGGTCTACGGCATTGGCGATGCGACTTTGAACGGCCGCGAAATGGCGGTTGTCGCCTACCTCGAAGAACACGTGCTGCCCGCGTTGATCGGACGTGATGCGCGACGTATCGAAGACATCTGGCAGTACCTTTACCGCGGTGCCTACTGGCGTCGTGGCCCTGTGACCATGACCGCCATTGCCGCCGTTGACGTGGCACTGTGGGACATCAAGGCCAAGGCAGCCAACATGCCCCTGTACCAGCTGCTCGGCGGCAAAAGCCGCGAGCGGGTAATGGTGTACGGGCATGCCACGGGCAAGGACATCGAAGGCTGCCTGGCCGAAGTGGCCCGTCATGTGGAACTGGGCTACAAGGCGGTACGTGTGCAATGCGGCATTCCGGGCATTGCCACCACCTATGGCGTGGCCAAGCGCAGTGGCGAACGCTATGAACCGGCCGACAGCGACCTGCCAGCAGAGCATGTCTGGGACACCGCCAAGTACCTCAATCATGTACCCAAGCTGTTTGCCGCCGTGCGCGAGCGCTTTGGCGATGACCTGCACATCCTGCATGACGTTCACCACCGCCTGACACCGATCGAAGCGGGGCGCCTGGGCAAGGCTGTGGAGCCTTTCAACCTGTTCTGGCTGGAAGACTGCACCCCGGCAGAAAACCAGGAGGCATTTCGACTTATCCGCCAGCACACCACAACCCCGCTGGCGGTGGGTGAAGTGTTCAACTCTATTCACGACTGCCGCGAGCTGATTCAGGAACAACTGATCGACTATATCCGCGCCACCCTGGTTCACGCGGGCGGTATTACCCATGTACGGCGGATCGCCGACTTTGCCGCGTTGTACCAGGTGCGCACCGGCTTTCATGGCGCCACCGACCTGTCGCCGGTGACCATGGGCGCGGCGCTGCATTTCGATACCTGGGTGCCCAACTTCGGCATTCAGGAGCACATGCCCCACGACCCGCTGACTGATGACGTCTTCCCCCATGCCTATCGCTTTGAGGACGGCCATTTCACCCCGGGTGAAACCCCGGGCCATGGCGTCGACATCAACGAAGAACTGGCTGCCAGGTACCCCTACAAGCGCGCCAGCCTGCCGGTCAACCGCCTGGAAGATGGCACGCTCTGGCACTGGTAATACCGCTTAAAGCTGATTGCTCGACTGTTTAATAACTATAAAAAACGGGGCGTCATGTCCTGGCAGGAGTTACCCGATGAAAGCGTTTCAAGTAAGAGCTCCCTTTGAATTCGGCCTGGCCCAGGTCGATGTCCCGCAACTGTCTCGCAGTGAAGTCAGGGTCGACGTCGCCTATGCCGGAATCTGCGGTTCGGACCTGCACATCATTCACGGGCAAAACGCCTTTGTGCGCTTCCCTCGGATTACCGGCCATGAGTTTTCCGGAGTGGTCAGCGAAGTGGGTGCAGACGTTGCGCAGATCAAGGTCGGCGACCGTGTGTGCATCGACCCGGTGATCAGCTGCGGTACCTGCTACCCGTGCCGCATCAATCGGCCCAATGTGTGCACCCAACTGCAAGTGATCGGTGTGCACCGTGACGGTGGTTTCAGTGAGCAAGTCTGCGTGCCTGCGAGCAATGTTTATCGCCTGCCGGACACTATGTCGCTGAGCCATGCCGCGCTGGTGGAACCGTACTCCATTGCCCTTAACGTGCTGGATCGCATGCAGCCGCACCCCGGCGACAGCCTGCTGATCTACGGCGCCGGGGTGATCGGCCTGACCCTGGTGCAAATGGCCCGGGCATTGGGGCTGACCGACATTACCGTGACTGACGTGATTGACGAGCGCCTGCAAACCGCCCGCGCCCTGGGCGCCAGCCGCACCCTCAACGGCAAGGAGGTGGATGTCGAGGCGACGATGCGCGAGTTGACCCATGGCGAAGGCGTGCCACTGATTGTCGATGCTGCCTGCATCCCGGCGCTGATGCCGCAAATGGTGCGTATTGCCTCACCGGCCGGCCGTATCGGCCTGCTGGGTTTCAGCACCACGCCCACCGATCTGGTGCAGCTGGAAATGATCAAGAAAGAACTGACCCTGGTGGGATCGCGGCTCAACAACCGCAAGTTCGCGCGGGTGATTGAACTGATTGCCAGCGGCAAGTTGCAGGTTCAGGAAATGATCAGCCACCGCATCCAGTTCGATGAAATGCCGGAAGCGATTGCCCTGATCGAAAACCACCCCGAGCAGACCCGCAAGGTGCTGGTGCAACTCAACAGCGCCCTGTAGCCGTTCAGAAGCGCAGCCGCGCTGCGCTTCCGGCGGCTACAGGTCAGGCGTTACGGCTTTCGGCGTCAAGGATTCAACCGATACACGTGCCCCCAGCGGGCACCCTCACCGAATACAAAAACAAGCGGGAGGTTCCAATGTTTGGTCAAGGTCGTACCTTAGTCATCATCATGCTGTTCCTGGCAGGCGTTATTAACTACCTGGATCGCTCGGCATTGTCTGTGGCCGCCCCCTTCATCCAGAAAGACTACGGTCTGACCACGGGTGAGATGGGCATGATTTTCAGCAGTTTTTTCGTCGGCTATGCGGCATTCAACTTTATCGGCGGCTGGGCTGCTGACCGCTACGGGGCGAAAACCACACTGCTGCTGGCCATGGTGCTGTGGTCGTTGTTCAGCGGTGTGACGGTATTGACCGTCGGCTTTATGTCGCTGGTGTTTATCCGCATCCTGTTCGGCATGGGTGAAGGCCCGTTGAGCGTGACCACCAGCAAGATGGTCAACAACTGGTACACCCCCAAGCAACGGGCACGGGCGCTGGGTTCCTCCATGTCCGGCACCCCGTTGGGTGGGGCTATTTCCGGACCGGTAGTGGGCTTTATCGCCATCAGCTACGGCTGGAAGGTGTCGTTCATCATCATCATGCTGATTGGCCTGGTGTGGGCGGCGGTCTGGTACAAATTCGTCAAGGACAAGCCCACCGGCAAGGTTGCCGAAGAGATTGCGCAAGGCGAAGGCCAGAGCGAGATGGCGGCGCAGCCGGTGCACCCGCTGCGTTACTACCTCAAGCAGCCGACCGTGCTGTTCACCTCGCTGGCGTTCTTTTCGTACAACTACACACTGTTCTTCTTTCTGACCTGGTTCCCCAGCTACCTGACGATGGCCCACGGCCTCAACGTTAAAGAGATGAGTATCGCCACGGTCATTCCATGGTTGCTGGGCTTCCTCGGTTTGGCACTGGGCGGTTTCATTTCCGACTTCGTGTTCAAGAAAACCGGGCGGATGATGTTTTCACGCAAAGTGGTACTGGTGACCTGTCTGCTGGCCTGTGCCGTGTGCATCGGCCTTGCCGGGCTCGTCACCACCCTGTACCCGGCCGTGATTCTGGTGGCCCTGGCGGTGTTCTTTCTGTACCTCACCGGTGCCATTTACTGGGCAATCATCCAGGACACGGTACCTGCTGCCCGCGTCGGCGGAGTCAGTGGCTTCATGCATTTTCTGGCCAACACCTCGGGCATTATCGGTCCGACCCTGACCGGCTTCCTGGTGCAGTTCACCGGTTCGTTCACCAGCGCCTTCCTGTTGGCCGGTGTGCTGACCATCATCGGTGCAGTATGTGTAGCGCGCTATGTCAAACCACTGCCGGTGATCGATGAAGCCGTACCACCAGCAGGCAGCGTCTTGCCGGCTGCCGCCCTGAGCCATCCTTGAGGAGCCTGTCGATGCCTGTGATTCAACCAGTACCCGCAGTGGCCGCAGCAGCTGAAATCGGGATCGTGCATCTGGGCCTGGGGGCGTTTCATCGTGCTCACCAGGCGGTCTATCTGCAACGCCATCACAACCGTCACGGTGAGGGTCCGTGGGGCTTGTGCAGCGCCAACCTGCGTTCCAACCGGACCCTGGTAGAGCAGTTGCGCGAGCAGCAATGCCGTTACTCGGTGGCCGAGTATCGTGACCGCGAGCAGGTGACGTTGCGCGAGATCACGGTATTGCGTGAGGCCCTGTACGCCGGTGATGGCGGCGCGGAACTGGAGCAGCTGTTGCAGCGCATGGCCGATCCGCAGACACGGATTGTGACCCTGACGGTTACCGAAAAAGGTTATTGCCTGAGCCCGGCCACTGGCCAGTTACGCCTGCAAGACCCGGGTGTTATCCACGATCTTGCCCACCCGCAAGCACCACGTACGGCACCGGGGATTGTGCTGGAGGCCCTGCGCCGCCGGTTCCAGGCGGGTATCCCGGCCTTTACCGTACTGTGCTGCGACAACATGCCGGACAACGGCCAGCGCACCCGTCAGGCGGTCATGGGGTTGGCGGTTAAAGGCAGTGAGCTGGCGCTTTGGATCGGGCAGCACGTGGCATTCCCCGGTTGTATGGTCGACCGCATTGTTCCGGCCATGGATGCGCAAGCGTTCAGCGACCTGCAGCAGCTTGGCTGCCAGGACCCCGCGGCAGTGGTGTGTGAAAGCTTCAGCCAGTGGGTGATCGAGGATCACTTCCCCCAGGGGCGCCCGGACTGGGAGCTGGACGGCGTGCAGATGGTCGCGGATGTACGGCCGTTCGAGACCATGAAGCTGCGCATGCTCAACGGCAGCCATTCGCTGCTGGCCTATATCGGTTTGCTGGCGGGCCACGAGACGGTATTCGAGGCCATCAGCGATCCTGATTTGCTGTTGTTTATCCAGCGCTATATGGCCCAAGAGGCCGCACCGACGCTGGATATGCCGGCGCAGATCGACGTAACGAGTTATGGCCGTGACCTGTGCGCGCGGTTTGCCAATGACAGCCTGCAACACCGGTTGCGCCAGATCGCCATGGATGGTTCGCAAAAACTGCCGCAGCGCTGGCTCCAGGGTGCACAGGCACTGCTTGAAGCGGGGCGCGACGTTGACTGTATCGCGCTGGGGGTTGCAGCCTGGATTCACTACTGCACCCGGCCTTTGCCGGGCCGTGAAGCCCATGTGGTCGATGACCCGCTAAGCGCCACGTTTGCCGATCTGGCGGGCAGCCTTGACGGGGCACAGCGCGTCGATGCCTTTCTCGATCTGGAGCAGGTATTCCCGCTCGCGCTGTCGGCGCGGCCGGCCTTTCGCGATGCGGTGCAGCGCGCTTACAGCGCCATTGAGCAGGCCGGTATGACGGCTCAGCTAAAAACTTTTGCAGCACATAACTAACAAGAAGGGAGATAGACATGGAACAGACTTGGCGCTGGTTTGGCCCCCAGGATCCGATTTCACTGGCAGATGTGCGCCAGACCGGAGCCACCGGGATTGTCACTGCCTTGCACGACATCCCCAATGGCCAGGTATGGCCGGTGGCAGCGATTGCGGCACGCAAGCAGATGATCGAAGACGCTGGCCTGACCTGGTCGGTGGTGGAAAGCATCCCGGTGCACGAAGACATCAAGCGCGGCTGTGGTCGCCGTGACGAGTACATCGCCAACTATCAGCAAAGCGTGCGCAATCTGGCGAGTTGCGGCATCGATATCGTCTGCTACAACTTTATGCCGGTGCTGGACTGGACCCGCACCGACCTGGCCTGGGAGATGGATGACGGTGGCTGGGCCCTGCGTTTTGACCAGACCGCCTTTGCCGCATTTGACCTGTTTATCCTCCAGCGCCCGGAGGCGCAGGCCGAGTACAGTGCCGAGGATATCGCGCAAGCCAGGGCCTACTTTGAAAAGCTGACCCCTGAGCAGAATACCAGCCTGGTCAACACGCTGATTGCCGGTCTGCCTGGCGCAGAAGAGCACTACAGCCTGGAAGATTTCCGCGCCTTGCTGCGCACCTACGCCGAGATCGACGAGGCGAAGTTGCGTGAGCACCTGGGGCATTTCTTGCGTGAAGTGATTCCGGTCGCAGAGGAAGTGGGTGTGCGCATGGCCATCCACCCGGACGATCCGCCGCGGGCGTTGCTGGGCCTGCCGCGTATCCTGTCGACTGCCGCAGATGCGCAATGGTTGCTGGATGCCGCGCCAAGCCCGGCCAATGGCCTGACTTTTTGCACCGGGTCTTATGGCGTGCGTGAAGACAATGATCTGGTGGCGATGGCCAAACAGTTTGCGCCCTTCATCTACTTCACCCACCTGCGCTCGACCCGCCGCGAGGCCGATCCGCGCAGCTTCCACGAAGCCCATCACCTGGGAGGTGATGTGGACATGGTCGGGGTGATCGGTGCGCTGGTGGCCGAGGATCTGCGCCGTGAACGTGAGGGCGGCCCGCGCTTGCCGCTGCGCCCGGATCACGGTCATCAGTTGCTCGATGACCAGCACCGCAAGAGCAACCCGGGTTATTCGCTGATCGGTCGCCTCAAGGGCCTGGCCGAGATTCGCGGGGTGGAAATGGCGATGCGCCAGCAACTGGCGTGACACCGTTTGCCTTGCACAGCTGACCTGTAGCCACTGCCGCTGGCTGCGCGCCCCATCGCAGCCTGTGGCAGCGGCGACAGGGTTGAATCAATAGGCAAACATCTTGCGGTGCTTTTGCACAAAGTCTTCCCAGCGCACCGGCTGGCGCCCGGTGATCTGGCTGAAGTTGTCGAAGGTTTCTTCAACCCCGGGAATTTGCCCGGCGGCCATGCGCGTGAAGTTGTCCTGTACGCAGGTCATATAAGCCATTTCTGCACCTGCCGCGCGCATGTTCTGCACAAATACGTCCGGTGACTGTGCGTCATAACGAAATGGCTGGCCCAGCAGGCGGGTCATGATCGCGGCGATATCGCCATAGGACTGTACGTCGTAGCCCAGTCGATAGGTCTGACCTGCATGCTTTTGCGGGTGCAACAAAGCTTGTGCGGCCACCCGGGCCACATCTTCGCCGTCAACCCAGCTGAACCGCGTATCACCGGTGTACTGCTCGATCACTCCGTTGATGACTGCGCGGGTGCCATCGTAGCTGAGCAGGTTTTGCATAAAGCACTCGGGACGCAAATGGGTAAACGAGAAACCGGACCACTCGATATAACGTTCTACAAACTGGTGCCAGGCCCAGTGGCCGATGGTGGTGTCGTCCCGCCCGCAGGCGCCCAGATGCACCAAATGCTGCACGCCGGATTTTTTCGCCTGGTCGATGAATGCCTTGCTCTGGCGCAGCATGTCCACGGTGTAGCCGGTGACCAGCAGGGCGCGGTCGATACCCTCCAGCGCCGGGGCCAGGGTGTGTTCCTGGTCGAAATCCATGATCACGGTGCGAATGCCCTGTGCAGTAAATGGCTGGGCCTTGGCGTGGGAGCGCACGGCCGCGACCAGGGTAATGGTCTTGTCAGCCAGCAGGTTGCGCAGGGTGTCGCCGCCGATCTGGCCGGTGGCGCCGGTGATTAAAACGGTGGGTTTGTGCGAAGTCATAAATACGCCTGATGCTTGAGTAAGTTCGTGGTGTAAAAGCTTACTGGGGAATTGCTGGCGTATTTAGGATGCCTTTTATCTAATAAGATGAACTGAATTCACTAATGAGGGGCGTGCATGTTTGCTTCCGAGCGCCTGAAAGGTATCGATGTATTTGTCTGTGTCGCCGACTCGGGCAGCTTCAGGGCTGCTGCCGAGCGTTTGAACCTGACGGCCTCGGCGATCAGCAAGGGCATCGCCCGGCTGGAAGGCAGGCTTGGGGTGCGCTTGTTCCAGCGCACCACGCGGCGCTTGGCATTGACCGATGGCGGAGCGGCTTTTTACCGGACCTGTACCGGGGTTCTGGCCGAACTGGAGGAGGCCGAGCTGGCCATGCAGGCCGACAATGCCGAGCCGCAGGGCAGGATCCGCATTGACTTGCCGGCGGCCTTCGGGCGTTTGCAGGCGTTGCCGGTGATTTTGCAGTTTGTGCAAAAACACGCACTGCTGCTGCCGCATATTTCGTTCTCCGACCGCTTTATCGACCCGGTCGAAGAGGGCGTGGATATTGTCGTGCGGGTCGGTGGGGCGGATATCTGGCCAGCGGCGCTGGAGCATCGCTTTCTGGGGCGCGAGCGACATGTGTTCTGTGCTGCGCCGGCTTATCTGAACATTCACGGCACGCCTGTGACCGACCGCGATCTGGCGCATCACCAGTGTGTGGCCTATGGGCGGGCCGACGGCACGGTCAGCCCCTGGAACTTCGCAGGCAGCCGCCCCGGAGAGATAGAGCGCCGGGTGATGCCCGCCAGGTACATCGTAGGAGATGGTGAAGGGCAAGTGATGACGGTGCTGGCGGGATGCGGCATCGCCCAACTGCCTACCTGGCTGATCAAGCAGCATCTGGCTGATGGTTCACTGGTGCAGGTGCTGCCGCATCTGGCGAGCGAGGGGCTGGCGATCAACCTGGTGTGGCCAAAAAGCCGCAAGGCCCTGCCCAAGGTCAGTGCTTTGCTTGATGCCCTGACCGTCGGGCTGATGCCGTTGGCGGATTAATTGGCGGGTTGCACTCGTCCTGTGGGAGCGGGCTTGCTCGCGATTGGATCACTGCGGTTTTACAGTGACAGCGCATCGTCTGCATCGCAGGCAAGCCAGCCCCCACATGTTTTTATGCCGCCTCACAACGGCAGCATCCGGTCCTGAATAACCCGCTTCATTACCAGCGTGGACGTCAGGCGTTGCACGTTGGGCAGTGAGGTCAGGCGCTCATCGTAGAGCTGCTGGAAGGCCGGCAGGTCGGCGGCGACCACATGCAGCAGGTAGTCCGGGTCACCAAACAGCCTTTGTGCGTCGACGATCTGCGAGGTCTCGATCACTGCCGCTTCAAAATCGGCAATCGCCTGACGGGTCACTTCGCGCAGGGTGACAAACACCATGGCGGAAAAGTTAAGTCCCAGCTCACTCGGCGCCAGCAGGGCGCGATAACCAAGGATCACCCCCGAGTCTTCCAGCGCCCGTACGCGCCGATGGCAGGGTGAGAGACTCAAACCCACCCGTTCTGCGAGTTCGGTGAGGGAAAGTCGGCCATCAGCTTGCAGCTGCGCAAGAATATTCCTGTCAATGCGATCCATATGGAAGAACCTTTCCCGTTTATGACTGTTGCTTAGGATAAACGAAAGATAATCCTGGCGGCATTTGCTTATTCTTCTTTTGCCCGCTGAGACCTTCCCTGAGAGCAGCGGCGCGGGTCTTGTGGCCCAACTCTCATCATCAAAGTTCCAGCGTAGAAAGGAAATGTCCCGTGACACTCAGCGTCCTGGCCGCGTTTTGGGCGGTATCGTTCTTGTTTATCATCACCCCCGGCGCAGACTGGGCCTATGCGATTTCCGCGGGCATGCGCGGGCGGCTGGTGACGCCAGCGGTGGCGGGTATGCTCTCGGGGCATTTGCTGGCTACGGTGATTGTGGCGGCAGGCGTGGGCGGGCTGGTGGCGCGCAATCCGATGATCCTCAGCGTGCTGACGGTTGCGGGGGCGCTGTATTTGCTCTGGCTGGGTGTGTGCATGCTCAGGGACCCCGCAACCCCCCAGTCCGGGCAGGGGCAGGCGTCTGATTCATGGTCGCGCTGGGCGTGGAAGGGGTTGTGTGTCAGCGGCCTCAATCCCAAGGTGCTGCTGTTGTTTCTGGCGCTTTTGCCGCAGTTCACCGACCCGCTGTCGAACTGGTCGATACCGACACAGATCATTGCCCTGGGCGGGCTGCATGCAGTCAGCTGCGCGCTGGTGTATCTGGCGGTGGGTTTCAGTGCCCACGCCGTGTTGCGCACCCGGCCAGGTGCTGCAAAGAATGTCAGCCGGGTATCGGGGGCGATAATGATCCTGATTGCGGTGGTGCTGCTGGCGGAGCAGGCCTACAGTTGAGGCTTGGCCAACAACCTGAGGAATAAACTGTGGCAGCGACCGGGAAGGATCAGCAAATAACACCGCAGGCGGTAATCGAGTTCTGGAAACAGGCTGGCCCCAGGCACTGGTTTGCCAAGGATGAAGCCTTCGATACCTTGTTTCGCGACACTTTCTACAGCGCTCATTTCCTGGCGGCCAGTCGCAAGTTGGAGCACTGGCTGGCGCAACCTGAAGGCGCCCTGGCGTTGCTGTTGCTGCTGGACCAGTACCCGCGCAATGCCTTTCGTGGAACCGCACATATGTTTGCCACCGACTCGCTGGCGCGCTTTTATGCCCGGGAGATGATCAATGGCGGTATGGACAAGGCGTTCGAGGCCGACTTGCGAGTGTTCTGTTATTTGCCGTTCGAGCATTCCGAAGACAGTGCCGACCAACAGCTGTCCCTGCAACTGCACCACAGTCTTGGGCCGCAAGCCAGCGTCTGGGCTGAAGAACACGCCGTGATCATCCAGCGTTTTGGGCGTTTCCCCCATCGCAATCATGTCCTGGGGCGCGATACCACCGTGGAGGAACGTACGTTTCTGGATGAAGGCGGGTTTGCCGGGTAAGCCCTGTCTTGACCACCAGCAAGGTGTAACCGCTGGCGGGCAGGCATAATTGCCGCCTGAGCCTGAACACCCTTACCTGATGGAGTGACCGATGAAGTACCCAGCCTTGTTGATCCTTAGCCTTTGTGCCGCGCTGTTGAGTCACGGCGCGATAGCTGCAGGGGATGCCGAAGCGGGGGGCAGGCTGTTCACCAAAACCTGTGGCGGCTGCCACAGCATCGGCGAAAACGCCCGCAATGGTTTTGGTCCGCAACTCAATGGTGTGATCGGACGGCTGGCCGGCACCAGCGAGGGCTACCAGTATTCCGACGCCATGAAAAACTCAGGTGTTGTATGGACGCGGGAAAAACTGGCGGCCTATATAGAAGCACCGAAAAAAGTGGTGAGCGGCACGCGGATGATCTTTTGGGGCATCAGCGATCAAGAGAAGATCGACAATCTGCTGGCCTATATCGAGTCCGTCCAGGGGCAGTGATTACTGCACGTCCTTGAGGTAATCCTTGAGCGTCAGCAGCGCCGGGTGCATTTGCTCCGGGGTCTGCGCATTGCTGAAACCGGCGGCCAGCTTTTGCAGTTCGCGGCCCATGACCGTTTGCGCGCCGCCCAGGGCGTCCAGCGCCAGTGCGACACAGCGCTCGATTTTATCCTGGATGGCGTCGATATCGCCCTTGCGCAGGTCAAAGGCAAAGACATCGCGTTGATAGTCGCTCATGGCCGGGTCGTCGCGCAAAATCGGGCTCGAACCTTCGGACTCGTACGCCAGCTTGAGTGCATAAAGGGCGACTGATTCCAGTGGCAATTCCATCGACAAGATCCTCTACGTTGATGCCGGGCGGCGATCATCGCTTTTCTGCTGGCGAAAAAAAAGGCCAAGGGGCAGCACAAGAGGCTTTCAGCATTTAGGTTGATGCGGTGATACCCTCCGGTTTTTTCAGGGAAGGAAGATGAACATGCGCAAGACAGCGTCAGCCCTGGTAGCTGCAATGGGCTTGCTCGCAGCGGGCGGAGCCGGGGCCTGGACCATGAAGGACGGCGTTATCCAGTTCAGTAACGGCGAAGTGTCTTATTGCGACGGCTGGGCACTTGATGCGGCCTCAATCATGTTGAGTCGACAGGAGGGCAGGCCCGTAGATTATGTCTACGATGCCTACCATGAGCCTTCAGACATCACCAGGAAGATGCGCGTGCTATTTGTGCGCGATGCCCAGGCATACCCGATAGAAGATACAGAAGAAAAAAAATGGGCTGCTGCAGAAAAGTTCAGCAACAAGGTGAAGGGGCAGTGCTTCAAATCCTATATCGAGCGCGTTCCGCAATCTTGAGCGCCATAACCTGTGGGTGATGGGGGTACGGGCTGAGGGCAAGCAGGTCAGCCCGGGCGGGACAAATCGCAGGCACAAAAAAACCGGCGCGGTGGCCGGTTTCTCTGTATATCCAGGGTGCATTGAGCGGCACCTTGAATCTATGTTTGGTGCCCCGAGGGAGAATCGAACTCCCACTTCTTTCGAAAACGGATTTTGAATCCGCCGCGTCTACCAATTCCGCCATCAGGGCTCAATGGTGGCGAAGTATAGAGATGAGGTTTAGGTCGGTCAACAACTTATTGGTCTATTTTTGCCAAGTCCGTTAAACTCCCCGGCCCTGCTAGACGAAACCTATCATGCGCGTTGCTGACTTTACTTTCGAACTCCCTGATTCGCTCATCGCACGCCATCCTTTGGCGGAGCGCCGCAACAGTCGCCTGCTGACCCTGGACGGGGAGAGCGGCGTACTGGCACATCGTCAATTCACTGATTTGCTTGAACATTTGCGTCCGGGCGATTTGATGGTGTTTAACAATACCCGGGTGATTCCGGCCCGTCTGTTTGGCCAGAAGGCCTCGGGCGGCAAGCTGGAAATTCTGGTTGAGCGGGTGCTCGACAGCCACCGCGTGCTGGCCCATGTGCGTTCCAGCAAGTCGCCAAAACCCGGGTCGAAGATCCTGATTGATGGCGGTGGCGAAGCCGAGATGCTGGCGCGTCACGATGCACTGTTCGAGCTGGGCTTTGCCGAAGAGGTATTGCCGCTGCTGGACCGTGTCGGGCATATGCCATTGCCACCCTATATCGACCGCCCGGACGAAGGTTCGGACCGCGAGCGCTATCAAACGGTCTACGCCCAGCGCCTGGGTGCCGTCGCGGCGCCAACGGCAGGGCTGCACTTTGATGAGCCGCTGATGCAGGCCATCGCCGCCAAAGGCGTCGAGACGGCATTCGTGACCTTGCACGTGGGCGCGGGTACATTCCAGCCGGTGCGGGTCGAGCGTCTTGAAGATCACCATATGCACACCGAATGGCTCGAAGTGGGCCAGGATGTGGTCGATGCCGTGGCCGCATGCCGTGCCCGTGGCGGGCGGGTGATCGCCGTGGGTACCACCAGCGTGCGTTCGCTGGAAAGTGCCGCGCGCGATGGCGTGCTCAAGCCGTTCAGTGGCGATACCGATATCTTTATCTTCCCCGGTCGACCCTTTCATGTGGTCGACGCGCTGGTGACCAATTTCCATCTGCCGGAATCCACGCTGCTGATGCTGGTTTCGGCATTCGCCGGTTATCCCGAAACCATGGCGGCCTACAAGGCTGCGGTTGAACATGGGTACCGCTTCTTTAGTTACGGTGATGCAATGTTCATCACCCGCAATCCTGCGCCGACGGCTCCAGCCCCGGCCCCAGAGGATCAAGCATGAGCAACTGTCGTATGTCCTTCGAGCTGCTGGCCACTGATGGCAAGGCTCGTCGCGGTCGTTTGACCTTCCCCCGTGGTGTGGTTGAAACCCCAGCGTTCATGCCGGTCGGTACTTACGGTACGGTCAAGGGCATGCTGCCCCGCGATATCGAAGCGATCGGCGCGCAGATGATTTTGGGCAATACCTTCCACCTGTGGCTGCGCCCAGGCACTGAAGTCATCAAAAAACACGGCGACCTGCACGATTTCATGAAGTGGCAGGGCCCGATCCTGACCGACTCCGGCGGTTTCCAGGTGTTCAGCCTGGGCGCCATGCGCAAGATCAAGGAAGAAGGCGTGACCTTCGCTTCGCCGGTAGATGGTGCCAAGGTGTTCATGGGCCCCGAAGAGTCGATGCAGGTCCAGCGCGATCTGGGCTCTGACGTGGTGATGATTTTCGACGAATGCACCCCGTACCCGGCCGATGAAGACACTGCCCGTGTCTCCATGGAGCTGTCGTTGCGCTGGGCGCAGCGCTCCAAGAATGCCCATGGCGACAACACGGCGGCACTGTTCGGTATCGTTCAGGGCGGCATGCACCAGAACCTGCGCGAGCGCTCGCTCGAAGGCCTGAACAAGATCGGCTTCGACGGCCTGGCCATCGGCGGTTTGTCGGTCGGCGAGCCCAAGCACGAAATGATCAAGGTGCTGGATTACCTGCCGGCGATGATGCCTGCTGACAAACCTCGTTACCTTATGGGGGTTGGCAAGCCGGAAGATCTCGTTGAGGGTGTGCGCCGCGGTGTGGACATGTTCGATTGCGTGATGCCAACCCGCAATGCCCGCAATGGGCATCTGTTTATCGACACGGGTGTCATCAAGATCCGCAACGCGTTCCATCGCCATGATGATTCGCCGCTGGATCCGACCTGCGATTGCTACACCTGCCAGAACTTCTCCCGCGCTTATCTGCATCACCTGGACAAGTGCGGCGAAATGCTGGGTAGCATGCTCAATACCATCCATAATTTGCGCCACTATCAGGTGCTCATGGCTGGTTTGCGCGAGGCTATTCAACAGGGTACATTGGCCACCTTTGTCGACGCCTTCTATGCCAAGCGCGGGCTGCCTGTGCCGCCCTTGGACTGAGTTCCGGACCTTTAAGAAACAACATTGCAACTGGAGTGCTTAATGAGCTTTTTCATCTCTTCCGCTTTCGCGGACGCTGCTGCACCTGCTGCTGCCCCAATGGGTGGCGGTTTTGAATGGATCTTCCTGGTCGGCTTCCTGGTCATCTTCTACCTGATGATCTGGCGTCCACAGGCCAAGCGCGCTAAAGAGCAGAAAGCCCTGTTGGGTAACCTGCAAAAAGGCGACGAAATCGTGACCACTGGCGGTATCGCCGGCAAAATCGTAAAGGTTTCCGATGCTTTTGTTGTCATCGAAGTGTCTGACACTGTCGAGCTGAAAATTCAGAAAGGCTCGGTTGCAGCCACGTTGCCTAAAGGCACGCTGAAAGCGATCTAAGTTTCAACTTTCAACAATCGACGGGGCGCGCAAGGCGCCCCGCGTTTTAAGCGGGCGGCGTGATTGATGCTGAACAAATACCCTCTGTGGAAATACATACTGATCCTGGCAGTGCTGGCGATCGGTTTTATTTATTCCGCTCCCAATCTGTACCCTGATGATCCGGCCATTCAAGTGTCGGGTGCGAGCACGGCCCTGCAGGTCACTCAAGCTGATCTGGATCGCGCAAGCAAGGCGCTGACGGATGCAGGCATTGAAGTCAAGGGTGCTTCCCTGGCCCAGAACGGCAAAGCTGGTTTGCTGCGCCTGGTCAAGAAAGACGACCAGTTGCCAGCCAAGGATGTTGTACGCAAGGCTCTGGGTGACGATTATGTCGTAGCGCTCAACCTGGCACAGACCACGCCACAATGGTTGCGCAGTCTGGGTGCTCACCCGATGAAACTGGGTCTGGACTTGTCGGGCGGTGTGCACTTCCTGCTGGAAGTGGACATGGACAAAGCTGTCGATGCACGCATGAAAGTGTACGAGAGCGATGTCAAAAGCCTGCTGCGTAAAGAAAAAGTGCGTTATCGCAGCCTGCCGCAACTCAACGGTGCCATTCAGTTGGGCTTCACTGATGAAGCTGTCCGTGAGCAAGCGCGTAGCCTGATCCGTAAAAGCTTCAATGATTTCGACATTACCGCTGCAGACCTGAACGGTCAGCCGGTTCTGCGTCTGGCGATGACCCCGGCCAAGCTGGCGGAAATCCGTGAATATTCCATCAAGCAAAACCTGACAACCGTCCGTAACCGGGTCAACGAGTTGGGTGTTGCCGAGCCTCTGGTTCAGCGTCAGGGTGCCAACCGCATCGTGGTTGAGCTGCCGGGCGTGCAAGACACCGCCGAAGCCAAGCGTATCCTGGGCAAGACGGCCAACCTTGAGTTCCGTCTGGCGGCCGAGCCGGGCGCTTCCAAAGCGACGTCCGGAACTTTCGAGTTCCGTGAAGGTAACCGTCCTGGCGCGCAAATCGAGCGTGGTCTGATCATCACCGGTGACCAGGTAACCGATGCTCAGGCAGGCTTTGACGAGCACGGCCGGCCACAAGTGAACATCAAGCTTGATGGTCACGGTGGCGAGCTGATGAGTCGTTCGACGCGCAGCAACGTTGGTCGCAGCATGGCGGTAATCTTCATCGAGCAGAAGCCGGTGACGACTTACACCAAGCAAGTGGTTGACGGTGTCGAGAAGGACGTACCGGTTCAGTCGTTCAAAGAAGAGAAGAAGATCATCAGCCTGGCGACCATCCAGTCGCCGCTGGGCAGTCAGTTCCGGATTACCGGTCTGAATGGCCAGGGTGAGGCTTCCGAGCTGGCGCTGCTGTTGCGTGCCGGTGGTCTGGCTGCGCCAATGTACTTCGCTGAAGAGCGCACCATTGGCCCGAGCCTGGGTGCTGACAACATTACCAAGGGTGTCGATGCATCGCTGTGGGGCATGTTGTTCGTGTCGATCTTCATCATCGCCATCTACCGTTTCTTCGGTGTGATCGCGACGGTGGCACTGGCGGGCAACATGGTCTTGCTGCTGGCGCTGATGTCGGTGCTGGGTGCAACCCTGACCCTGCCGGGCATTGCCGGTATCGTGTTGACGATGGGTATGGCGGTCGATGCCAACGTACTGATCTTCTCGCGTATACGTGAAGAGCTGGCCAATGGCATGACACCGCAGCGGGCGATCAACGAAGGTTTCAACCGTGCCTTTACCGCCATCGTTGACTCCAACCTGACAACCCTGCTGGTCGGCGGGATCCTCTTCGCCATGGGTACCGGGCCGGTTAAAGGCTTCGCGGTGACCATGTCGCTGGGTATCTTTACCTCGATGTTCACGGCCATTATGGTCACCCGCGCACTGGTCAACCTGGTGTATGGCGGTCGGGACTTCAAGAAGTTGTGGATTTAAGGGGCTGCCATGTTACGTACAATCAACTTCATGGGCGTTCGCAACGTAGCGTTCGGCGTCACTGTACTGCTTACCGTGCTGGCCTTGTTCAGCATGTTCCACAAGGGCATGAACTACGGCCTGGACTTCACCGGCGGTACGCTTATCGAGCTGACCTACGAGAAGCCGGCTGATCTGACCAAGGTGCGTAACGAACTGGTTTCGGCCGGCTTCCACGATGCCGTGGTGCAGAGCTTTGGTGCTACCACCGACTTGCTGGTGCGTATGCCCGGCGATGATCCGTTGCTGGGTAACAAGGTAGCGGCTGCGCTGGGTCAGGCAGATACCAGCAACCCGGCGGTGATCAAGCGCGTCGAGTTCGTTGGCCCACAGGTGGGTGAAGAGCTGCGCGACCAGGGCGGCCTCGGCATGCTGATGGCGCTGGGCGGCATCATGCTTTACCTGGCCTTCCGCTTTCAGTGGAAGTTCGCTGTCGGCGCGATCGTGTCCCTGGTTCACGACGTGATCGTGACCATGGGCGTGCTGTCGTGGTTCCAGATCACCTTCGACCTGACGGTATTGGCGGCGGTGCTGGCGATCATCGGTTACTCGCTCAACGACACCATTGTGGTATTTGACCGGGTGCGCGAGAACTTCCGGGTTCTGCGCAAGGCCAGCCTGATCGACAACATCAACATCTCGACCACGCAAACCTTGCTGCGCACCATGGCGACATCGATCTCCACCTTGCTGGCCATTGCCGCATTGCTGATTTTCGGTGGCGACAACCTGTGGGGCTTCTCGATTGCCCTGTTCGTGGGTGTTCTGGCGGGTACTTATTCGTCGATCTACATCGCCAACGTGGTGCTGATCTGGCTGAATCTCAGTGCAGAGGATCTGATCCCGCCTGCGGCGAGTGAGAAGGAAGTCGATGATCGTCCATAACCAATAGTTATCGACGACTGTCACCTAAAAGGCGCGAGTTATTGAACTCGCGCCTTTTTTTGTGCTCCAACTCCAGGATTGGTGTGGGACTGTTCCCACTTAAGATGGTCTGGAGGTTCACGTGAACAAGTCATTGCTGGTGGGTGCTGTACTGGGTGCTGTCGGTGTTACAGCCGGTGGTGCTTTTGCCACTTACAGCTTGGTGAAAGGCCCTGAGTCTGCGCAGGTGCTGGCCGTTGTGCCGGTCAACCAGCAGATCAAAACGCCGCGTGAGGTGTGCAAGGATGTGACTGTGACGCGTCAGGCGCCGGTCAAGGATCAGCATCAGATTGTCGGCAGCGTGATTGGTGCTGTCGCCGGCGGCTTGCTGGGTAATCAGGTGGGCGGCGGTAACGGCAAAAAGATCGCGACGGTTGCCGGTGCGGTGGGTGGCGGTTATGCCGGTAACAAGGTGCAGGAAGGCATGCAGGAGCGTGATACCTACACCACGACCCAGACGCGTTGCAACACGGTCAATGACATCAGCAGCAAGGTCGTCGGCTATGACGTGCGCTATTCGCTCAATGGCAAGGAAGGCAAGGTGCGTATGGATCACGAACCGGGCAATGAAATTGCCGTGGACAAGGAAGGCAAGCTGATCCTGAATTAAATTCTTGTGGGAGCGGGCTTGCTCGCGATGCGGGCGGCTCGGTCTGTCAGGCAAATCGCGGTGATGCTATCGCGGGCAAGCCCGCTCCCACGGGGTGGGGTAATTGCAAGGCCAAAAAAAAGCACCCCGAAGGGTGCTTTTTTTGTCTGCGGTATTCGCTTAGCGTTTCAGCGAGGTTGGCAGGTGAGGCTGGATTGCAGTCAGGACAGCTTTGAAGCACTTGGTGTTACCGGCAACGATATGACCTTTTTCAAGGAAATCGTGGCTACCGGTAAAGTCACTGACCAGGCCGCCTGCTTCTTGAATCAGCAGTGCGCCTGCAGCCATGTCCCACTCGGACAGACCCGACTCCCAGAATGCATCGAAACGACCTGCAGCCACGTAGGCCAGATCCAGGCTGGCAGCGCCTGCGCGACGGATGCCGGCAGTCTGGCCAACCAGGCTGCGGAACATGCCCAGGTAGTTGTCCAGGTTGTCCATCTGGTTGTCACGGAACGGGAACCCGGTACCCAGCAGGGCGCCTTCCAGGCTGGTACGACCGCTAACACGCAGGCGGCGACCGTTCAGTTGGGCGCCACGGCCACGGCTGGCGGTGAATTCTTCCTGGCGAACCGGGTCAAGAACCACTGCGTGCTCAAGGCGGCCGCGGTATTTGCAGGCGATGCTGACGGCGAAGTGTGGAACGCCGCGCAGGAAGTTGGTGGTGCCATCCAGTGGGTCAATGATCCACAGGTAGTCTTCACCTTCACCGCTGCCTGGGTGCATGCCGGTTTCTTCACCGAGGATGCCGTGCGTCGGGTAAGCCTTGCGCAGGGCGTCGATGATTTTCTGTTCAGCAGCACGATCGACTTCAGAGACGTAATCCTTGGCGTCTTTTTCGTCAACCTTGATGGTATCCAGGCGCTCGATGGAGCGGAAAATCAATTCACTGGCGCTGCGGGCGGCGCGCAGCGCGATATTCAGCATGGGCTGCATGGACGTTTCACCTAAGGTTGTTAAAGAAAGCCGAATATTCTATCAGAAAACTTTGGTAGATGAAGGTTTGCGTTAGCTTTCGTAGCTTATGACGTTTTGCTTAGGTAAGATTTGCTCCCTTTTGCTGGTCTGTGAGCGCTTCCTTTGCTGCCTAATATTCGTGTCGTTCTGGTCAATACCAGCCATCCCGGGAACATCGGCGGTGCTGCGCGTGCCATGAAAAACATGGGGTTGTCGCGGCTGGTTCTGGTTGAGCCGAGGGTGTTCCCGCACCATGAGGCCGACGCGCGCGCCTCGGGCGCCGGTGACATTCTGGAAAATGCACAGGTTGTCGCGACCCTTGAAGATGCCCTGGTGGGCTGCAATCTGGTGCTGGGTACCAGTGCCCGCGACCGTCGTATCCCCTGGCCGCTGCTGGATCCGCGCGAGTGCGGGCAGAAAGTGGTTGCAGAGGCGGCCCAGGGTGCGGAAATCGCGCTGGTGTTCGGTCGTGAAGACTCCGGTCTGACCAATGACGAGTTGCAGCGTTGTCACTTCCATGTGCATATCCCCTCTGATCCCGAATTCAGTTCCCTGAACCTCGGCGCGGCCGTGCAGGTGCTCAGCTACGAGATCCGCATGGCCTGGCTGGCGGCCCAGGGGCAGCCGAGCAAGATCGAGAAAGAAGAGGTGGCGTCCACCAAGAGTGGCGAGCTGGCCACCATGGATGAGCTGGAGCGCTTTTATGAGCATCTGGAGCAAACCCTGGTAGCTATCGAATTCATGGATCCGGAAAAGCCGCGCCACCTCATGGCGCGTCTGCGTCGGCTCTACGGTCGCAGTGCTGTCAGTCGTGCCGAGATGAATATTTTGCGTGGCATTCTCACCGAAACCCAAAAAGCAGCCCGTGGCGAGCTGCTCAAGCGCAAGGATTAATGATGTTCGAGCGTCTGCGTGAAGATATCCAAAGTGTGTTTCACCGTGATCCTGCAGCCCGTAATGCTTTTGAAGTGCTGACGTGCTACCCGGGGATGCATGCGATCTGGATTCACCGCTTGTCGGCGCTGTTGTGGCAGGCTGGCTGGAAGTGGCTGGCTCGTCTGGTGTCCAACTTCGGGCGCTGGCTGACCGGGATTGAAATTCACCCGGGGGCCAAGGTCGGGCGTCGTTTCTTTATTGATCACGGGATGGGTATCGTGATTGGTGAAACCGCCGAAATCGGGGATGACGTGACCCTGTATCAGGGTGTGACCCTGGGGGGGACGAGCTGGAACAAGGGCAAGCGCCACCCCACTCTGGAAAATGGTGTCGTGGTAGGGGCGGGCGCCAAGGTATTGGGGCCGTTCACTGTCGGGGCGGGGGCCAAGGTCGGTTCCAATGCGGTTGTGACCAAGGCTGTGCCGCCGGGCGCGACCGTAGTGGGTATTCCGGGGCGCATCATTATCAAGAATGACGATGAAACTGAGGCCAAGCGCAAGGCAATGGCTGAGAAAATCGGTTTTGACGCATACGGTGTCAGTGAAGATATGCCGGATCCGGTGGCGCGGGCCATTGGCCAGTTGCTGGATCATCTGCAGGCGGTCGATGGCAAGCTGGATGGTATGTGTGGCGCGCTCAAGGATTTGGGCAGTCCTTACTGTGCGAAAGAGCTGCCTGAGCTGCGCGAAGAAGACTTCGCCTGCGTCAAGGGCAAGGACGAAAGCACGGCGGTCTAGATTCTGGGTGCTGTGGGAGCGAGCCTGCTCGCGATGCTGGCGCTGCAGTCTTTGAGGCTGGTCGAGCTGCCGCCATCGCGAGCAAACCCGCTGCCACAAGATGTGTGTCATGTGCCATTACGCCGCAGACCCTGCTACAATGCGCGCGCTCTTTTGCGGGTAATCCCGACTAAAGTACTAGGTCTAATAGTTGACTTAAATAGTCGGGAATAGCATACTCGCTTCCATTCCGAATTCCGTGGTACCTGTCCATGAGACTGACTACAAAAGGCCGTTACGCCGTAACTGCAATGCTCGATTTGGCGTTGCACGCACAGCACGGGCCGGTGTCCCTGGCCGATATTTCCGAGCGCCAAGGCATCTCGCTTTCCTACCTTGAGCAACTGTTTGCCAAATTGCGCCGCAGCAGCCTGGTTTCCAGTGTGCGTGGCCCGGGTGGCGGCTATCAGCTGTCACGCGACATGCAGGGCATCCAGGTAGCTCAGGTGATCGATGCCGTGAACGAGTCCGTCGATGCCACGCGTTGCCAGGGCCTTGGCGACTGCCATGCCGGCGACACCTGCCTGACCCACCACCTGTGGTGCGACCTCAGCCTGCAAATACACGATTTTCTCAGCGGTATCAGCTTGGCTGACCTTGTCACTCGCCGTGAGGTACAAGAAGTAGCCCAGCGTCAGGATCAGCGCCGCTGTAATGGCAAAGCGCCGCACCTGGATAAGATCGAAGCGTCCGCCGTCGAGTGATTGCATAAAAACGACGGTGCGCCAGCCAGCCTGATTTAGGAGATAGTCCATGAAGTTGCCAATTTACCTCGATTACTCAGCCACTACCCCGGTTGATCCGCGTGTTGCTCAAAAAATGAGCGACTGCTTGCTGGTTGACGGGAACTTCGGTAACCCGGCTTCGCGCTCTCACGTGTTCGGCTGGAAAGCTGAAGAAGCGGTTGAGAACGGGCGTCGTCAGGTTGCTGACCTGGTTAACGCTGACCCCCGTGAAATTGTCTGGACCTCCGGTGCGACCGAGGCCAACAACCTGGCAATCAAAGGTGCAGCGCACTTCTATGCCACCAAGGGCAAGCACCTGATCACCGACAAGATCGAGCACAAGGCCGTTCTCGACACCATGCGTCAGCTTGAGCGTGAAGGCTTTGAAGTGACCTATATCGAGCCGGGCACCGATGGCCTGGTAACGCCGGCCATGGTTGAAGCCGCGATGCGCGACGACACCATCCTGGTTTCGATCATGCACGTGAACAACGAAATCGGCACCATCAACGATATCGCTGCCATTGGTGAGCTGACTCGCTCGCGCGGCGTGTTGTTCCATGTCGATGCGGCACAGTCCACCGGCAAGGTTGAAATCGACCTGGCCAAGCTGAAGGTCGACATGATGTCGTTCTCGGCGCACAAAACCTACGGCCCTAAAGGCATCGGCGCACTGTACGTAAGCCGCAAGCCTCGGGTGCGTATTGAAGCAGCCATGCACGGCGGCGGTCACGAGCGCGGCATGCGTTCGGGTACCCTGGCCACCCACCAGATCGTGGGCATGGGCGAAGCGTTCCAGATCGCCAAAGAAGAAATGGCTGCAGAGAACATCCGTATCAAGGCGTTGAGCGACCGTTTCTTCAAGCAGGTTGAACACCTTGAAGAACTGTACGTCAACGGCAGCATGGTCCACCGCGTTCCGCACAACCTGAACCTGAGCTTCAACTACGTTGAAGGCGAGTCGCTGATCATGGCGCTCAAGGATCTGGCTGTGTCGTCCGGTTCGGCCTGTACTTCTGCTTCCCTCGAGCCGTCCTACGTATTGCGCGCCCTGGGCCGCAATGACGAGCTGGCTCACAGCTCCATCCGCTTTACCTTCGGCCGTTTCACCACCGAAGAAGAAATCGATTACGCCGCGCAGAAGGTTTGCGAGGCTGTTACCAAGCTGCGCGCCCTGTCGCCGCTGTGGGACATGTACAAAGACGGCATCGACATCTCGAAAATCGAATGGGCGGCGCACTAACAATTTAAGTCGCCGTAAGTAGACGCTGTAAGCGCAGCGAACAGCAGCTTTTACAGCGTCTCAAGAGCGACTCTCTGATGAGTGAGGATTAGTACCATGGCTTACAGCGAAAAGGTCATCGACCACTACGAAAACCCGCGCAACGTCGGCAAGATGAACGCGGAAGACCCGGATGTCGGCACCGGCATGGTCGGCGCCCCTGCGTGCGGCGACGTAATGCGCCTGCAAATCAAGGTCAACGAGCAGGGCATCATTGAAGATGCCAAGTTCAAGACCTATGGTTGCGGTTCGGCAATCGCTTCCAGCTCCCTGGCGACCGAGTGGATGAAAGGCAAGACTCTGGATGAAGCAGAGACCATCAAGAACACTCAGCTGGCTGAAGAACTGGCTTTGCCGCCGGTAAAAATTCACTGCTCGGTACTCGCTGAAGACGCCATCAAGGCTGCTGTTCGCGATTACAAGCAGAAGAAAGGTTTGATCTGATCCGTACTGCTTGCGCCCGCAAGTGGCGCAGGCAAGGTGAAGAAACTGGCAAAAGGTAAGGAGTCACGATGGCTATCAGCATGACAGAAGCGGCTGCGCGACACATTCGCCGCTCCCTTGATGGGCGCGGCAAAGGTGAGGGGATTCGTCTGGGTGTTCGCACCACGGGCTGTTCCGGTCTTGCCTATGTGCTGGAGTTTGTCGATGAAGTAGGTGAAGAAGACCAGGTCTTCGAAACCCATGGCGAAAAAGTGATCATTGATCCGAAAAGCCTGACCTATCTTGACGGCACCGAACTGGATTTCGTCAAGGAAGGCCTCAATGAGGGCTTCAAGTTCAATAACCCTAACGTGCGCGGTGAATGTGGCTGCGGCGAAAGCTTCAATATCTGAGGCTGATCGTGGGTACTCCTTGTCATTTTGCTTTGTTTGAGCTGCAACCGGGTTTCAATCTGGACCTCGATCAGCTGGCTGTGCGCTATCGAGAGCTGGCGCGTGGTGTTCACCCGGATCGGTTTGCCGATGCTTCCGAGCGCGAGCAGCGCCTGGCGCTGGAGCAGTCCGCCAGCCTCAATGAGGCTTACCAGACGCTCAAAAGCCCTGCCAAGCGTGCGCGTTACCTGCTTGCGCTGAAGGGGGGCGAGTTGCCGCTGGAAGTCACGGTGCACGATCCCGAGTTCCTGATGCAGCAGATGCAGTGGCGCGAAGAACTTGAAGATTTGCATGACAGCGCCGATATGGCCGGTATTGCAGCATTCAAGCGTCGACTGAAAGTCGCTCAGGAACACCTGAACGACAGCTTCGCAGCGTGTTGGGATGATGCTGCGCAGCGTGAGCAGGCTGAACGCCTGATGCGCCGCATGCAGTTCCTCGACAAGCTAACTTACGAAGTGCGCCAGCTAGAAGAGCGCCTCGACGATTAACTCCGTGCTTCCCTGATGGCACGCCTGATTACAGATAAGTCCTGATTACGATGGCCCTACTGCAGATCGCCGAACCCGGCCAAAGTCCTCAACCGCACCAGCGACGTCTGGCTGTGGGGATCGACTTGGGCACTACCAATTCGCTGGTCGCTGCTTTACGCAGCGGCCTTTCCGAGCCTCTGGCCGACGCCAATGGCAATGTCATTTTGCCGTCTGCCGTGCGCTATCACGCTGATCGCGTCGAGGTAGGCGAGTCGGCACGTCTGGCAGCCTCCAGCGACCCGTTCAATACCGTGCTGTCGGTCAAACGCTTGATGGGACGTGGTCTGTCCGACGTCAAGCAGTTGGGCGAGCAGTTGCCTTACCGCTTTGTCGGCGGTGAGTCGCACATGCCGTTTATTGACACGGTGCAAGGCCCTAAAAGCCCGGTTGAAGTGTCTGCCGAAATCTTGAAGGTGCTGCGTGAGCGCGCCGAAAAGACCCTGGGTGGTGAATTGGTGGGGGCGGTGATTACGGTCCCGGCCTATTTCGATGACGCTCAGCGCCAGGCCACTAAAGACGCGGCCAAACTGGCTGGTCTGAATGTGCTGCGCCTGCTCAATGAGCCGACAGCGGCCGCCGTGGCCTATGGCCTGGACCAGTCGGCTGAAGGCGTGGTGGCTATCTATGATCTGGGTGGGGGGACGTTCGATATCTCGATCCTGCGCCTGACCGGCGGTGTGTTTGAAGTCTTGGCTACCGGCGGCGACAGCGCGCTGGGTGGCGATGACTTCGATCATGCGATTGCCAGCTGGATGGTCGAGCAGGCCGGATTGTCTGCCGACCTTGATCCAGGCACGCAGCGCACCTTGCTGCAGGCTGCCTGCGCTGCAAAAGAAGCGCTGACCGATGCGTCCTCGGTGACGGTTGCCTTTGGTGGCTGGCAGTCCGAGCTGACCCGTGAAGCCTTCGACGCCATGATCGAGCCAATGGTTGCGCGCAGCCTCAAGGCTTGTCGCCGTGCTGTGCGCGACGCCAATATCGAGATTGAAGACGTCCAGGCCGTCGTCATGGTGGGTGGTTCGACCCGTGTACCTCGTGTGCGTGAAGCGGTCGCTCAGATGTTTGGTCGCGAGCCCCTGACCGATATCGACCCGGATCAAGTGGTTGCCATTGGTGCTGCGATCCAGGCTGATACCCTGGCCGGCAACAAGCGCGATGGCGGCGAGCTGCTTCTGCTTGATGTGATTCCGTTGTCCCTTGGTCTGGAGACCATGGGTGGCTTGATGGAAAAGGTTATTCCGCGCAACACCACGATTCCGGTGGCGCGCGCGCAGGACTTCACCACCTATAAAGATGGTCAGACGGCCATGATGATTCATGTGCTGCAGGGTGAGCGCGAGCTGATCAGCGATTGCCGCTCCCTGGCGCGCTTTGAATTGCGTGGCATCCCGCCGATGGTGGCCGGTGCCGCAAAAATTCGCGTGACCTTCCAGGTCGATGCCGACGGTTTGCTCAGTGTGTCGGCCCGCGAGCTGGGTTCAGGTGTTGAAGCCAATATCCAGGTCAAGCCTTCCTACGGCCTGACCGACGGCGAAATCGCCAAAATGCTCAAGGATTCGTTCCAGTACGCCAGCGACGACAAGGTCGCCCGCGTATTGCGCGAGCAGCAGGTGGATGCCCAGCGTCTGATCGAGGCCGTGCAAGCAGCCCTCGAAGTCGATGGCGAGCGTTTGCTGGATGCCGAAGAGCGCATGGTGATCGAGCTGCAGATGCAGGAACTGTCCGAATTGTTGAAAGGCACCGATGGTTACGCCATCGAGCAGCAGACCAAGCGTCTGTCGCAAGTGACCGATGCCTTTGCAGCCCGTCGCATGGACTTGACCGTCAAGGCCGCTTTGTCGGGTCGCAACCTGAATGAAATCGAGGAATAACTGATGCCGCAGATCATTTTTCTGCCACACGCCGAGCACTGCCCGGACGGTATGGTTGTAGAGGCTGAGACCGGCAAGACCATTCTCGAAGTGGCCCACGACAACCACATTGAAATCGAAAGTGCCTGCGGTGGTGTTTGTGCCTGCACCACTTGTCATTGCGTGATTCGCGAGGGTTTCGACTCGTTGAACGAAGCTGACGAGCTGGAAGAGGACTATCTTGATAGAGCATGGGGTCTGGAAGCGACTTCGCGCCTGAGCTGTCAGGCCCGCGTTGGTACTGAAGACATCACCGTCGAGATTCCGAAATACTCGCTCAACCATGCTGCCGAAGCGCCGCACTGATAAGGAATTGGCATGAGCCTTAAATGGGTTGATGTACAGGAAATCGCGATCCAGCTGGCTGAAGCTCACCCGGATGTCGATCCGCTCTCGGTGAATTTCGTCACGCTGCGCAATCTGGTCATGGCGCTGCCGGAGTTCGACGATATCCCTGATCGCGGCGGAGAGAAGGTGCTCGAAGCCATTCAGGGTTTGTGGATCGAAGAAGCCGACTAAGCTTGCAACGCACGTAATTATGCAATACCCAAGAACCCGCGTATAATTCGCGGGTTTAATTTTTCGCTTAAATCACTGTTTCTGGAGTTACACCATGGCTGTTCAACGTACTTTCTCCATCATCAAGCCTGACGCCGTTGCTAAAAACGTTATCGGCAAGATCGTTACCCGTTTCGAAGACGCTGGCCTGAAGGTTGTAGCTTCCAAACTGAAGCAACTGTCCAAAGCTGAAGCTGAAGGCTTCTACGCTGAGCACAGCGAGCGCGGCTTCTTCGGCGACCTGGTTGCTTTCATGATCTCCGGTCCTGTTGTTGTTCAGGTTCTGGAAGGCGAAAACGCTATCGCTCTGAACCGCGAGCTGATGGGCGCTACCAACCCTAAAGAAGCAGCTGCCGGCACTATCCGTGCTGATTTCGCTGAATCCATCGACGCAAACGCTGTTCACGGTTCCGACTCTGAAGCCGCTGCTGCTCGTGAAATCTCGTACTTTTTCGCAGCTACTGAAGTAACCACTCGCTAAGTATTGGCTTGTGAGTGAGGGTGAAGACATGATTGCAACGACTGGCAAAACCAACCTGTTGGGTTTGACTCAACCGGAAATGGAGAAATTCTTCGACTCAATCGGGGAGAAGCGTTTCCGTGCCGGTCAGGTCATGAAGTGGATTCACCACTTTGGCGTCGATGATTTCGACGCCATGACTAACGTCAGCAAGGCCTTGCGCGACAAGCTCAAGGCCATTGCTGAGGTTCGTGGGCCTGAAGTCGTCAGCGAGGACATCTCCAGCGATGGCACCCGTAAGTGGGTGGTACGCGTAGAGTCCGGCAGCTGCGTCGAGACCGTTTATATTCCCTCGGGCAAACGTGGCACCCTGTGCGTTTCGTCCCAGGCTGGCTGTGCCCTGGACTGCAGTTTCTGCTCCACCGGCAAGCAAGGCTTCAACAGCAACCTCACCGCCGCCGAAGTGATTGGCCAGGTGTGGATTGCCAACAAATCCTTTGGCAGCGTTCCGGCAACCATCGACCGCGCCATCACCAACGTGGTGATGATGGGCATGGGCGAACCGCTGCTGAACTTCGACAATGTCATTTCTGCCATGCACCTGATGATGGATGACCTGGGCTACGGCATCTCCAAGCGCCGTGTCACCCTGTCTACCTCCGGCGTGGTGCCGATGATCGATGAGCTGGCCAAGCACATTGACGTTTCGCTGGCATTGTCGCTGCACGCACCTAACGACGAACTGCGTAGTCAATTGGTGCCGATCAACAAGAAGTACCCGCTGGCCATGCTGCTTGATTCCTGCCGTCGCTATATGGCGACCCTGGGCGAAAAGCGCGTGCTGACCGTTGAGTACACCTTGCTCAAGGATGTGAACGACCATGTCGATCACGCCCGAGAAATGATCGAGCTGCTTAAAGACACACCGTGCAAGATCAACCTGATCCCGTTCAATCCGTTCCCGCATTCTGGCTATGAGCGCCCGAGCAACAATGCCATTCGCCGTTTCCAGGAGCTGTTGCAGCAGGCTGGCTACAACGTGACCGTGCGCACCACCCGTGGTGAAGACATCGATGCGGCGTGCGGGCAGCTGGTAGGTCAGGTCAATGACCGTACCCGCCGCAGTTCGCGCCTGATCGCGGCGCGTGAGCTGAGTGCTGACGCCGATACAGCGCAAAACGCTGCCTCTGCGCCCTGAGAGAGGACATCCATGATCCTGCGCGCTGCGCTCCCGGTCGTTTTGGTCAGCTTTTTGGCTGGCTGCGTGTCATCGGGCGATTCAAGCCCGATGGCTGGCGACAAAGGGCGTAACGAGGCGCGTCAGGCTTATGTTCAGCTGGGTCTGGGCTATTTGCAGCAAGGGATGACCGAACAGGCCAAAGTCCCTTTGCGCAAGGCCCTTGAACTCGACAAGACCGACCCGGACACCAACGCCGCACTGGCCTTGGTGTTTCAGGCCGAAATGGAGTTTGCCCTGGCCGAGCAGGCATTCCGTACCGCGTTGAACGGTCGGCCAGCTGATGCCCGGATCCTCAATAATTACGGCAGTTTCCTGTTTGAGCGTCAGCGCTATCAGGAGGCCAGCGTGCAGTTTCAAAAGGCGGCAGCAGACAACCTTTATCCGGAACGCTCCCGCATCTACGAAAATCTGGGTATAACGTCACTTGAGTTGGGGCAACCTGAAGCGGGGCGCCAGCAGCTTGAAAAAGCACTGCGCCTGAACCCTCGACAACCCCGTGCGTTGCTTGAAATGGCCGAGATGGCTTATCAGGACAAACAATATGTAACGGCGCGTGACTTTTACGATCGTTTTAGCCTGCTTAGCGGGCAAAATGCACGTAGTCTATTGCTCGGTGCGCGACTGGCGAGTGTTTTCGATGACCGCACCCCAACTGCCAACCATGGCCAGCAACTAAAACGACTCTATCCCGGCACGCCGGAATATCAGCAATACCTGTCGGAGCAATGATGAAAGCGGCGCAACCCGAAGTTCTAGCAGCGACTCGTGTCAATCCCGGTGAGACTCTGCGTCAGGCCCGTGAAAACAATGGCTGGACGCTGGCTGAAGTCGCCTTGAAACTCAACCTCACGGCCAGCTCCCTGAGCAACCTTGAAACGGGCGCGTTCGACAAACTGCCTGGGCATACCTTTGCCCGGGGCTATATCCGGGCCTATGCCAAATTGCTGGGTATGGACCAGGCCGCCCTTGTGCGTGAATTTGACCTGTACACCGGCACTGATGCCAACGGCAGCAACGTGCACAGCCTGGGTCGCATAGAAGAGCCGGTGCGCGTGTCGCATACCATTTTGCGTATCGTCAGCCTGTTGCTGTTGATTGCCGTGGTCGGAGGCGGTTTTATCTGGTGGCAAGACCAGACGTCCATGCGCGCCAAGGACCTGATTGGTCTTGCTCCGGAACACGTCGAAGTCGAAGGGGCTGACGGCACAACCCGCATCCACCCGCTGGACGAACCTGAAGATCAGGCAGTAGCCGAGGCCAAGGCCGAAGGCGAAACACCTCTGGCGGCCGAATCGGCGCCGGAGCAGGGCGCGACCACGGCACTGGCATTGCCGGGTGCTCCCGCTGCCGAGCCCCAGGCACCCGTTGCCGTTCCGGTACAGCCAGTACCTGCTGCTGTTGCGCCAGTTGCGCCAGTAGTGGCACCTGTTACGTCCACCGCGCCTGCGCCCGACACTGCCGCCCCGGTTGCCGGTGCTGGCAAAGTGAGCGTGCAATACACCGCTGATTGCTGGACTCAAGTGACCGACGGCACGGGCAAAGTGCTGTTTGGTGGCTTGAAGCGCAAGGGCGAAAATCTAGAAGTGAGCGGCAAGCCACCCCTGAGCTTGCGCCTGGGCTATGCCCGCGGTGCCCAGGTCAGCTATAACGGCCAGCCTGTGGATGTCGCTCCTTTCACCAGTGGCGAGACTGCTCGTCTGAAGTTGGGTCAATAAGTCATGCACGGCGAATCACCAATCAAACGTCGCGAATCGCGCAAAATCTGGGTCGGTAATGTACCTGTAGGTGGCGATGCCCCTATTGCTGTGCAGAGCATGACCAACAGTGACACCAATGACGTCGCTGCAACCGTTGCGCAAATCAACCGCCTGGAAGCCGCGGGTGTCGATATCGTGCGGGTTTCCGTGCCGGATATGGACGCAGCCGAGGCTTTTGGCCGGATCAAGCAACTGGTCAAGGTGCCATTGGTCGCCGACATTCACTTCGATTACCGCATCGCCCTGCGCGTTGCAGAGTTGGGTGTGGACTGCCTGCGCATCAACCCGGGCAACATCGGTCGCGAAGACCGTGTGCGGGCGGTGGTTGATGCAGCCCGCGATCGCGGTATTCCGATCCGAATCGGCGTCAACGCCGGTTCCCTGGAAAAAGACCTGCAAAAAAAATACGGCGAACCGACGCCTGCCGCTCTGGTCGAATCGGCACTGCGCCACGTTGAGCACCTTGAACGCCTGAATTTCAAGGACTTCAAGGTCAGCGTAAAGGCCTCCGACGTGTTTATGGCGGTTGAAGCCTACCGTCTGCTGGCCAAGGAAATCGTCCAGCCGCTGCATCTGGGCATTACCGAAGCCGGTGGTTTGCGTTCAGGCACAGTGAAATCTGCCGTGGGCCTAGGTATGCTGCTCGCCGAAGGAATTGGCGATACCATCCGCATCTCCCTGGCAGCAGACCCGGTTGAGGAAGTAAAAGTCGGTTACGACATCCTCAAGTCCTTGCACCTGCGCTCGCGCGGCATCAACTTTATCGCGTGCCCGAGCTGCTCGCGGCAGAACTTCGACGTGGTGAAAACCATGAACGAACTTGAAGTTCGCCTCGAAGACCTGCTGGTGCCGCTGGATGTTGCCGTGATCGGTTGTGTGGTCAATGGCCCTGGCGAAGCCAAGGAAGCCCATGTGGGGCTCACCGGTGGTACACCCAACCTGATTTACATCGACGGCAAGCCGTCGCAGAAACTGACGAATGACAATCTGGTGGATGAGCTCGAAAGACTGATCCGGCAGAAGGCGGCCGAAAAGGTCGAAGCTGACGCAGCCGTTATCGCGCGCGGCTAACCAGACGAATAAAGGATTTATTGTGAGCAAGTCTTTGCAAGCCATTCGTGGCATGAACGACATCCTGCCGGAGCAGACGCCTCTGTGGCGCTACTTCGAGAGCAAGGTTTCGCGTTTGCTGGATAACTACGGTTACAAGCAGATCCGCATGCCAATCGTCGAATTCACCGAGCTGTTCAAACGCTCGATCGGTGAAGTGACCGATATCGTCGAAAAAGAGATGTACACCTTCGAGGACCGCAACGGCGATTCGCTGACGCTGCGTCCTGAGGGGACTGCGGCGTGCGTGCGTGCGGTGCTTGAGCACGGCATCACCGGCGGTGGCCAGGTGCAAAAACTCTGGTACATCGGCCCGATGTTCCGTCACGAGCGCCCGCAAAAAGGCCGTTATCGCCAGTTCCACCAGATTGGCGTCGAGGTGTTCAACCTCGATGGTCCGGACATCGATGCCGAACTGATCGTGCTGACCTGGCGCCTGTGGGGCGAGCTGGGTATCCGCGATGCGGTCAAGCTCGAACTCAACAGCCTGGGCACCAGCGAAGCCCGTGCGCGCTATCGTGCGGCCCTGGTCGAGTATTTGTCCTCGCGTCTGAGCGAACTTGACGAAGACAGCCAACGTCGCCTCAAGTCCAACCCGCTGCGTGTGCTCGACACCAAGAACGCCGATACCCAGGCGGTTCTGGTGGATGCACCGAAACTGGTGGACTACCTGGACGAAGAGTCCCGCGTGCATTTCGAGGGCCTCAAGGCTCGCCTCGATGCCGCCGGCATCCCGTACACGATAAACCCGAAGCTGGTTCGTGGCCTGGACTACTACAGCAAGACCGTATTTGAATGGGTAACCGACAAACTGGGCGCCCAGGGCACCGTGTGTGCGGGCGGTCGTTATGATGGCCTGGTCGAGCAGATGGGCGGCAAGCCTACTGCCGGTGTCGGTTTTGCCATGGGCATCGAGCGCCTGATCCTACTGCTCGAAACCCTTGAGCAGATCCCCGAAGAAATCGCACGTCAGGTCGATGTTTACCTGTGTGCTTTCGGCGAAGCCGCCGAACTGGCAGCCCTGGCTTTGAGCGAACGCGTTCGTGATCAACTGCCAAACCTGCGCCTGCAGATCAATGCCGGTGCGGGCAGCTTCAAAAGCCAGTTCAAAAAGGCTGACAAGAGCGGTGCACTGTTTGCGCTGATCCTGGGTGACGACGAATTGGCCCAGCAAGTGGTAGGTGTAAAACCCCTGCGTGGCCAGGGCGAACAACAAACGATTGCCTGGGATGCTCTAGCCGAGCACTTGGCCACCTGCATCGTGCAGGGTTGAAGCTGCAAAACAGCCGATTTAGCGAATAAGGAGTGTTGGGGTGTCGAGTAACGAAGATGATCAGCTGGGCGAGTTGAAAGACTGGTGGCAGCGCAACGGCAAACCCCTGCTGACTGGCGGCTTGCTTGCGCTGGTAGTGGTGTCCGGCTGGCAGCTCTGGCACAAATATCAGGCGAATCAGTCGCAAGGTGCGTCGGTTCTCTACCAACAATTGCTTGAAACCACGCTCACCCCTGACGGCAAGCCGGATGTGGCCCGCGTGGCGGATCTGGCCAACAAGCTGAAAAGTGAATACGCAGGCACTGCCTATTCGCAATTTGGCGGCCTGTTTGTGGCCAAGGTGGCGGTGGACAACGGCAAGCTTGATGACGCGGCTACCGAGCTGAAAGTCATTGTCGACAAGCCGGCCAATGCCACTCTGGGCGAAGTGGCGCGTCAGCGTCTGGCTCAGGTACTGGCAGCACAGGGCAAGGTTGACGATGCCCTGAAGCTGCTGGAAGGCGACTCGGACAAGGCATTCCTGGCCAGCCGTGAAGAACTCAAGGGCGACCTGCTGGTGCAGCAGGGCCGTACTGACGATGCGCGTGCAGCCTACGAGAAGGCCAAGGCCGGATTGTCGGATGAAGCAGCAGTAGGCGGCTTGCAAATCAAGCTCGATGACCTGGCCAAAGGGGATGCGTGACGTGATGCGATGGAAACATGCAGCATTGCTGGCTCTGGTCGTTTTGGCCGCGGGTTGCAGCAGCAACAGCAAAAAAGAATTGCCACCGGCGGAGCTGACCGACTTCAAAGAAGAAGTCGTGCTGCAAAAGCAGTGGAGCCGCTCGATCGGTGACGGTCAGGGCAAAACCTACAACATGCTGGTTCCGGCTGTTGAAGGCAATAATATCTACGCTGCTGACGTAACGGGCGTGGTGATGTCTCTGGACCGCATGAACGGCGACGTTGAGTGGAAAAAAGACCTCGATCTGCCTGTTTCCGGCGCAGTTGGCCTGGGCTATGGCCTGGTCATGCTTGGCACCTTGCAAGGTGACGTGATTGCCCTGGATTCCAGCACAGGCGAAGAAAAATGGCGCTCTCGCGTTAACAGCGAAGTGCTTGCACCTCCTGCGACCAACGGTGATGTGGTGGTGGTACAGACTCAGGACGATCGTCTGATCGGTCTGGATGCTGACACCGGCAATCAGCGCTGGACGTATGACAGCACGCCGGGCGTGCTGACCCTGCGTGGTACGGGGGCGCCACTGGTGACCAATCACCTGGCCATCGGCGGTTTGTCGACCGGTAAAGTGGTCGCCCTGGATACGCGCAACGGCGTGCCTGTGTGGGAGCAACGTGTTGCCATCCCGCAGGGTCGCTCCGAGCTTGAACGCATTGTCGATATCGACGGTGGCCTGCTGTTGTCTGGCGGTACACTGTACGTCGCCAGCTACCAGGGCCGCATGGCGGCACTGGACATGGAATCGGGTCGCGTGCTCTGGCAGCGTGATGCTTCCAGCTATGCAGGTGTCGCCCAAGGTTTCGGCAGCGTCTACGTCAGCCTGGCGTCGGGCACTGTAGAAGGCGTTGACGAGCGTTCGACCACCTCGCTGTGGAGCAATGATGCTCTGGCACGCCGCCAATTGTCGGCTCCAGAGGTCTTCTCCAGCTATGTGGCAGTCGGTGACATGGAAGGCTATCTGCACCTGCTCAGCCAGGTCGATGGTCGTTTCGTGGGCCGTACCCGTGTTGACAGTGATGGCCTTCGGGCACGTCCGCTGGTGGTCGGTGACATGATTTACGTGTTTGGTAACAGCGGCAAACTGGAAGCCCTGACCATTCGCTAAGGCGTCTATGCTTGAGGCTCTAGGGCCTCGGGCAGCCTTGCTCTGGCAAGGTTTGCGGCACATTTGTGCTGTTCCGAACTCTGGCCGCTGCCTTGCAGCGGCTTTTGTATTTTCTGAAATAACGAAGTGGAGAGCCGCATGGTTCCCGTAATCGCCCTGGTGGGCCGACCAAACGTCGGCAAGTCCACCTTGTTCAACCGCCTGACCAGGACTCGTGACGCCATCGTCGGCGACTTGTCCGGTCTGACCCGTGATCGCCAATACGGTGAGGCCAAGTGGCAAGGGCGTTCCTACATTCTGGTCGACACCGGCGGTATCTCCGGTGACGAGCACGGTATGGACGAAAAAATGGCCGAGCAGTCGCTGCTGGCCATCGAAGAAGCTGACGTCGTTCTGTTCCTGGTAGATGCAAAGGCGGGTTTCACTGCCGCTGACCAGATGATCGGCGAACACCTTCGCAAACGTAACAAGCGCTCCTACGTGGTGGCCAACAAGGTCGACAACATCGACCCGGACATGGCTCGCGCCGAGTTCGCGCCGCTGGGTATGGGCGATGCAATCCCGATCGCCGGTGCCCATGGCCGTGGTATCACGCAGATGCTGGAAATTGCCCTGAGCAACTTCCCGCGTGACGAAGAAGAGCCGGAAGACGGCGAAGAAGAAGTTGTTCTCGAAGGTGAGGAAGCCAAGCGCATTCCGGGCCCTAGCGAAAAAGACGGCATCAAGATCGCAATCATCGGTCGCCCGAACGTCGGTAAATCGACCCTGGTTAACCGCATGCTTGGTGAAGACCGGGTAATCGTCTATGACCAACCGGGTACCACTCGCGACAGTATCTACATCCCGTTCGAGCGTAACGACGAGAAGTACACGCTGATCGACACCGCCGGTGTGCGCAAGCGCGGCAAGATCCACGAAGAAGTTGAAAAATTCTCCGTGGTCAAAACCCTGCAAGCGATCAAAGACGCCAACGTGGTGATCTTTGTGATGGACGCCCGTGAAGGCGTGGTTGACCACGACCTCAACCTGTTGGGCTTTGCCCTGGAGGCCGGTCGGGCTCTGGTTATCGCGATCAACAAGTGGGACGGCATGACCCCTAGCGAGCGCGAGTTCGTCAAGGTCGAGTTGACCCGTCGCCTGTTCTTCGTCGACTTCGCCGATATCCACTTTATCTCGGCGCTGCACGGCACTGGCGTGGGCAACCTGTACCAGTCGGTGCAAAACTCCTTCAAGTCGGCGGTTACCCGCTGGCCGACCAACCGCCTGACCCAGATTCTGGAAGATGCGGTTAGCGAGCACGCGCCACCGATGGTCAACAGCCGCCGGATCAAGCTGCGTTATGCCCACTTGGGTGGTGCCAACCCGCCGATTATCGTGATTCACGGTAACCAGGTTGAGAAGGTGCCGAAGTCTTACGTCCGTTATCTCGAAAACACCTACCGTCGCGTCTTGAAGCTGGTCGGTACGCCGATCCGCATCGAGTTCAAAGGTGGCGAGAACCCGTACGAAGGCAACAAGAACTCGCTGACCGACCGTCAGGTCAACAAGAAACGTCGCATGATGTCGCACCACAAGAAAGCCGAGAAAAATCGCAAAGACAAGCGCTAACCGCGCAAGCTCAAAGCGTAATGAGAAAGGGTCCGAAAGGACCCTTTTTCGTGTCCGGCGTTTGGGCTATCCTCGGTGGGTCCTGTGCCGCAGTCAGTGCCGGGAACTCAACAGGGAACGGCCATGATCACCAGCAAGTTGCCGAACGTCGGCACCACCATCTTCACGCGCATGTCGCAGCTCGCGGCAGAAACCGGCGCACTCAACCTGTCTCAGGGGTTCCCTGACTTCGATGGCCCGCAGGCGTTGCGTGATGCAGTTGGCCAGCACATTGCCAGTGGCCATAACCAATATTCCCCAATGACCGGCCTGCCTGCGTTGCGTCAGCAAGTGGCGGCCAAGATCGCCCGTAGCTATGGCGCACAGGTGGATGCTGACACTGAAGTGACCATCACCCCCGGCGCTACCCAGGCTATTTTCTGCGCCATTCAGGCCGTGATTCATGCTGGCGATGAAGTCATTGTGTTTGATCCGTGCTACGACAGCTACGAGCCTTCGGTCGAACTGGCGGGTGGCCGTTGTGTGCATGTGCAGTTGGGGCTGGATGACTTTTCGATAGACTGGCAAAAGCTTGAAGATGCGCTGAGCCCGCGCACGCGCATGATCATTCTCAACAGCCCGCACAACCCCAGTGGTGCCTTGATCAGCCGTGCCGAGCTTGACCAGTTGGCCCGCCTGATTGCTGATCGGGATATCTACCTCATCAGCGATGAGGTGTACGAACACCTTGTGTTCGATGGCGTGCCCCATGTCAGTGTTTTGTCCCATCCTGAACTGTACGATCGTGCATTCGTGGTTAGCTCTTTCGGCAAGACGTATCACGTTACGGGCTGGAAAACCGGTTATGTCGTGGCACCGCCGGCTCTGACCGCCGAATTGCGCAAGGTTCACCAGTACGTCAGTTTTTGCGGGGTCACTCCCCTGCAATATGCATTGGCTGACTTTATGAGTGCCCACCCCGAGCACGTTGAAGAGTTGCCCGGGTTTTATCAGGCCAAGCGAGACCTGTTTTGTGATTTGCTGAACCCATCGCGTTTTACTTTCAAACCGGTGGCAGGGACGTATTTCCAGTTGGTGGATTACTCCCGAATTCGTCCGGACCTCAATGATGTCGACATGGCGGTGTGGCTGACCCGTGAGCATGGTGTAGCCACCATTCCGGTGTCGGTGTTCTACCAGGCCCCGCCCGCAGGGCAACGGCTGGTTCGACTGTGTTTTGCCAAACGCGAGGAGACGCTGCGTGAAGCAGCAGAGAAACTATGCGTGATCTAAAGGGATTACCCGATTTAAACGTAGCGCTGGTGCAAACCACGCTGGCCTGGCATGACCGTCAGGCCAACTTCGATCATTTCGACGAGCTGCTCGAGCAGGCTGTTGGCGCTGACCTGGTGGTCTTGCCTGAGATGTTCACCACCGGCTTCAGCATGGAGTCCAGTACCCTTGCTGAGCCCGAAAGCGGCCCGACCACCGAGTGGCTGCGCAAGCAGGCACAAAGGCTCAATGCCGTGGTGACGGGCAGCGTGATTGTGCTCGCGGCGGATGGCAGCCACCGTAACCGCCTGTTGTGGGCGCGTCCGGATGGCGAAGTGCTGCATTATGACAAACGCCACCTGTTCCGAATGGCCGGTGAGCATGAGCATTTCACTCCGGGTGAGCGTCAGGTCCAGTTTGAGGTCAAGGGCTGGCGTGTTCGCCCGCTGATTTGCTATGACCTGCGCTTCCCGGTGTGGAGCTGCGACCCCCATGACACCGACCTGTTGCTGTACACCGCCAACTGGCCGGGTGCGCGGCGGTTGCACTGGAACCGTTTGCTGCCGGCGCGGGCCATCGAAAACCTGTGTTATGTCGCGGCGGTGAACCGGGTGGGCACGGACGGCAAAGGTCTGGTGTATACCGGGGACAGTCATATCCTCGATTTTCAGGGCGAGTCGCTGCTCAGTGCAGGGGAGGCGGATGGCGTATTTACCATGAGCCTGAATGCGGGCGAATTGGGTGCTTACCGCGAGCGCTTCCCGGCCAACCTGGATGCGGACAGTTTTGATCTGCGCTGATTTGTAGAAGCAGTTATCAGATTGTGTGTACGACGTAAACCTGTGGGAGCGTGGCTTGCCCGCGATGGCATCACCGCGGTCTGCCTGCCAAATCGCGCCGCCTGAATCGCGAGCAAGCCCGCTCCCACAGGGGCTGGTGATTGCCGGTCATGATGCAATAAAAAGCCCCCAGGGTTCTCACCTTGGGGGCTTTTGCGTTTCAGGCCAACGTTTACGCGGCTTTCGCCTCGGCTTCGCCCAGGGAACGGTTCAGAGCGCTGAACAATGCCTTGAAGCTTGCCGTGGTGATGTTTTCATCAATGCCCACGCCATGCACGGCTCGGCCGCCATTGACCCGCAACTCTATATAAGCCGCAGCCTTGGCGTTGGTGCCAGCACCAATCGCATGCTCGTTGTAGTCCATTATTTCGGCATTGACCGGCAGGCCGGCTACCAGTGCTTCCAGCGCGCCGTTGCCTTTGCCGCTCCAGCGCAGATTGGTTTCGCCGTCGCCTTTGGCCGAGACTTCGACTTCGACCGCACTGTGACCGTTCTCTTCCTGCAAGCGATGGCTGACCAGCGCGTAAGGAGTGTTGGCCTGCAAGTACTCGGTGCGCAGCAAGCTGTGAATCTGCTGAGCAGTCATTTCCAGGCCCAGACGGTCAGTTTCGCGTTGTACCACCTGGCTGAATTCGATCTGCATCCGGCGCGGCAAGCTGATGCCGTATTCCTGCTCCAGCAGGTAAGCGATCCCGCCTTTGCCAGACTGGCTGTTAACCCGAATCACGGCTTCGTAGCTGCGACCGATATCCGCCGGGTCGATCGGCAAGTACGGCACTTCCCACAGGGCGTCCGGTTTCTGCTGGGCGAAGCCTTTGCGGATGGCGTCCTGGTGCGAACCGGAGAACGCGGTGTGCACCAGGTCGCCCACATACGGGTGACGCGGGTGCACCGGGATCTGGTTGCACTCTTCGACAACCTTGCGCACGCCATCGATATCGGAGAAGTCCAGCTGCGGATCCAGGCCCTGGGTGTACATGTTCAGGGCCACGGTCACCAGGTCGACGTTACCGGTCCGTTCGCCGTTACCGAACAGGCAGCCTTCAACACGATCGGCGCCAGCCATCAGGCCCAGCTCGGTGGCGGCTACACCGGTGCCACGGTCGTTGTGGGTGTGCAGGCTGATCAGCACGCTGTCACGGCGATTGATATTGCGGCCGAACCATTCGATCTGGTCGGCGTAGATATTCGGCGTCGCGCACTCAACGGTGGCAGGCAAGTTGAGGATCATCTTGTGCTCAGGCGTCGGGTTCCACACTTCGATTACCGCGTCACACACTTCCTTGGCGAACTCCAGTTCGGTGGCGCTGAAGGTCTCTGGCGAGTATTCGAACGTCCAGTGGGTTTCGGGCTGCTGAGCGGCGTATTTGACGAACAGCTTCGCCGCGCTGACCGCGATTTCCTTGATGCCGTCCTTGTCCTGGTTGAATACGATGCGGCGGAAAGCAGGGCAAGTGGCGTTGTACAGGTGGACGATAGCCTTTTTCGCGCCGCGCAGCGATTCGAAGGTGCGGGCGATCAAGTCTTCGCGGCCCTGGGTCAGCACCTGGATAGTGGTGTCGTCCGGTATATGGCCGTCTTCGATCAGGGTGCGGACAAAGTCAAAGTCGGTTTGCGATGCCGCCGGGAACGATGCCTCGATTTCTTTAACGCCTACGCTGACCAGGGTTTTCCAGAATCGCAGCTTCTTTACCGCATCCATCGGCTCGATCAGCGACTGGTTACCGTCGCGCAAATCGGAACTGCACCAGATCGGCGCCTGGGTGATGGTTTTTGACGGCCACGTTCGGTCGGGCAAATCAATGACCGGGAAGGCACGGTATTTGGAAGAAGGGTCTTTGAGCATGGTCATCAGGCTATCCTTAATATGCAGGCCTGCGATTCAGACGCGGCGAGCCGGAAAAAAACAAAGCAGAAGGCGAGGCACCGCAACTAGCTTTGCAGTCGTGCACTGACGAGGCAAAGGCTGCGATGTTGGCGAAGCAGAATGAGGACGTGAGGTGTGTTCATAGGCTCAACCCTAACCATTGGCGGGAAAGATGGCAAGCCTATAAAAAATATTGAGATAAATGCTCAATAAGACGAGAGATGCGCGTTTTTATAGCGCGTATTGATAAATGTCTTGCTCGATATTGCGTGATTTAAAGGGAGGGCTTGCCTCGCGTGCCACGAGGCATTTTCCCTTTTTGAGCGCTTCTCAGGGAGTGAAGGCACCAATGAAAATCGCCGGATCAACCCGCGCATCATTGAGGCTGACGTTCCAGTGCATATGCGGGCCCGTGGCCCGACCTGTCGCGCCAACCTTGCCCACCACATCGCCACGGGCCAGTTGCTGGCCCACGCGGGTGTCGATTTTCGACATATGGCAGAACATGCTGATAAAGCCCTGGCCGTGATCCACAAACACCGTATTGCCATTGAAGAAGTAATTGCCGATCAGGATTACCTTGCCCGCTGCCGGGGTTTTGATCGGTGTACCAGCAGGTACGGCGAAGTCGAGCCCGGCGTGAGGGTTGCGCTCTTCGCCATTGAAGAAGCGGCGCACGCCGAACTTGCTCGACAGCGGGCCATTGACCGGTTTGTCCAGCAACAGGTTGCTCGGCGTGTTGGGGCTGAAGGTGCGGTAGGCCTTGATCTGGATCGCCAGCTCGTTGTCGATGCGCTTGATATCGGCCGGGTCGGGATTGACCTGACGCTTGTTTTTCAAGGTGATGTGTTGCTCGGGGTATTTTTTGCTGCCCACCGCAAAGCTCAGGTTGCGCCCGCCGGAGGTGATCTGCTGGCTACCGGGTTTGACCGTTAACGGGATGCCGACAATCGCCCGCCAGGTGTCCTGTTCCTTGATCACCATGACCGGCTTGCCGTCATAGCTGGCCTTGGGCGCCTGGGCGCCGCTGCCCAGTTCAATCACGGCCACCCCTCCGGGCACCGGTTTGTTCAGCAGGCGGGTGATATAGCTGTCAGCCGCCTGAGCATTGAAAGTCAGGCACAGCAACAGCACGGCAGAGAAAAAACGTGGCATTGGTTAATCCAGTAAAGAAAGGGTGACAGGCGTGAGGTGATTGTCCTCAACGCGCACTTGCAGTTCGCCTTCGCCCAGCCTGGCGGTCAAGCGCTGACCGTTTTGCGTTTGCGCGGCCCGGCGAACGGCATTGCCCTTTTCATCGAGCAGGATGCTGTAGCCACGGCCCAGGGTCGCCAGCGGGCTGACCACATGCAGGGTTTGCATCTGGTTTTGCAGCTGCATGCGGCGCGCCTTGAGGCCTTCGCGCATGGCCCGGGGCAAGCGCTCGGCCAGGCTGTCCAGACGCTGGCGCAACATGGCCAGCTGACGCCCCGGATG
>NZ_WIWL01000179.1:0-55044 GCF_009600105.1 Pseudomonas sp. FSL R10-0056 | reverse complement strand
GCCTGATCGGCCATACCCAACCGCGCCGCATCGCCGCCCGCAGTGTGGCCAGCCGGGTGGCTGAAGAGCTGGGCACGCCGCTGGGTGCGCTGGTCGGCTATCAGGTGCGGTTTGAGGATCAGAGCGATTCCAATACCCTGATCAAGCTGATGACCGACGGTATCCTGCTGGCCGAAACCCAGCACGACCGCTATCTCGAACGCTATGACACGATCATCGTCGACGAAGCCCACGAGCGCAGCCTGAACATCGACTTTTTGCTCGGTTATCTGAAGATCCTGCTGCCCCGTCGTCCCGATTTGAAGGTCATCATCACCTCGGCAACCATCGATCTTGAGCGTTTCTCCAAACACTTCAATGACGCGCCCATTGTCGAAGTGTCGGGCCGTACCTTTCCGGTCGAGACCTGGTATCGCCCGTTGACCTCCCAGCAGGACGAAGAGGGCAACAACGTTGAAGAAGACCTGAGCGTCGACCAGGCCATTATTGCCACCCTGGACGAGATTGCCGCGTTCGAGCGCAGTGAGCGTAAAAGCCCCGGCGATGTGCTGGTATTTTTACCAGGCGAGCGGGAAATCCGCGATGCCGCCGACATGCTGCGCAAGGCGCAACTCAAGCACACCGAGATCCTGCCGTTGTATGCGCGGTTGTCGCCTGCCGAACAGCAGCGGATTTTCCAGTCGCACCCGGGCCGCCGTGTGGTGCTGGCCACCAACGTAGCGGAAACGTCATTGACTGTGCCGGGCATCCGTTACGTGATTGACAGCGGCACGGCGCGCATCAGCCGATACAGCTACCGGGCCAAGGTCCAGCGCCTGCCGATAGAAGCGATTTCCCAGGCCAGCGCCAACCAGCGCAAGGGCCGTTGTGGCCGGGTCGAGCCGGGTATCTGCGTGCGCCTGTATGCCGAAGAAGACTTTAACGGTCGCCCCGAATTTACCGATCCTGAGATTCTTCGTACCAACCTTGCGGCAGTCATTCTGCAAATGCTGCACCTGCGCCTGGGCGAAATCACCGCGTTTCCGTTTATTGAGCCGCCGGACGGCAAGGCAATCACCGACGGTTTCAATCTGCTGCAAGAACTGTCGGCGGTTAACCGCGAAAATCAGCTCACACCGCTGGGCCGTCAGTTGGCCCGCCTGCCGGTGGACCCGCGCATGGGCCGTATGTTGCTCGAAGCCGCCAAGCTCGGCAGTTTGCAGGAAGTATTGATCGTCGCCAGCGCGATGTCGGTACAAGACCCGCGCGAGCGCCCGCCTGAACGTCAACAAGCGGCTGATCAGGCCCACGCGCAATGGAAAGATGTCGACTCTGACTTTGCCGGTCTGATCAACGTATGGCGCGGTTTTGAGGAGCAGCGCCAGGCGCTGACGGCCAGCCCGCTGCGCAACTGGTGTCGCAAGAACTTCCTCAACTACCTGCGGTTGCGCGAGTGGCGTGATTCCCACCGTCAATTGAGCCTGATCTGTCGCGATATGCAGCTCACGGTCAATCAGGAACCGGCCGATTATGCAAAACTGCACAAGGCGGTGCTGTCGGGGTTGCTGAGCCAGATCGGGCAAAAAACCGAGGACGGAGATTACCTCGGGGCGCGCCAGCGCCGGTTCTGGATCCATCCGTCTTCGGGGCTGGGTAAAAAGCGTCCGCAGTGGCTGATGACTGCCGAGCTGGTAGAAACGACCAAATTGTATGCGCGGATGGTGGCCAAGATCGAGCCGGACTGGATCGAACCGCTGGCCGGGCATCTGGTGAAAAAGAACTATTTCGAGCCCCATTGGGAGAAGAAGCGCGGGCAGGTGGTGGCCTATGAGCAGATCACCCTGTTCGGCCTGATCGTGGTCGGTCGCCGTGCCGTGCATTACGGGCCGATTGACCCGGTGCTGTCCCGCGAGCTGTTTATCCGTGAAGGGCTGGTGCGTGGCGAAATTCAGTCGCGGGCCAAATGCCTGACGGCCAACGCGCAGTTGCTTGAACAACTCGACGAACTGGAGGCCAAGGCCCGGCGCCGTGACATTCTGGCGGATGAAGAAACCCTCTACGCGTTTTACGACGCTCGCCTGCCGGCCGAGATTCATCAGACCGCGACATTTGACAGCTGGTATCGGGTCAACAGCCAGAAAGATCCACAGTTGCTGATCATGCGCGAAGAAGACGTGCTGGCCCGCGAAGCCACCGAAATCACGGCCATGCATTACCCTGACACGTTGCATCTGGGGGATTTGACCCTGGAGCTCAGCTATCACTTTGAACCCAACCACCCCCGCGATGGCGTGACGGTCAAGGTGCCAGCGCCGCTGCTCCCGGTTTTGCCGCCGGAACGTATGGAGTGGCTGGTGCCCGGCATGATAGAAGCCAAATGCATCGCTCTGGTGCGCAGTTTGCCCAAGGCATTGCGCAAAAACTTCGTGCCGGTGCCGGACTTCGTCAAGGCCGCGTTGCAGCGCATGGAATTTGCTGAGGGATCATTGCCACAAACCCTGGGCCGCGAATTGCTGCGCATGACCGGCGCTCGGGTGAGCGACGAGGCCTGGGCGCAAGCCGCGCAGCAAGTTGAAAATCATCTGAAGATGAATATCGAAGTGGTCGACGCCGACGGCAAGTTTCTCGGCGAGGGTCGTGATCTGGCCGAATTGACGGCCCGCTTTGCCCAGGCCAGTCAGGCAGCACTGGCCGTACCGCAAACCGCGAAAAATCAGCAGCCGGTCGAGGCCAAGGTGTTTGCCCCGGTGGCGGAGAAAACCCAGCAGAAGATCGCCGGGCTGTCGATGACGGTTTACCCGGCGCTGGTGGAAGAGGGCAATACGGTCAAGGAAGGGCGCTTTTCTACCCCGGCCGAGGCTGAGTTCCAGCATCGCCGTGCGTTGCAGCGTTTGCTGATGCAACAACTGGCGGAACCGGCGAAATTTTTGCGTGGCAAGCTGCCAGGGTTGACTGAGCTTGGCCTTTTGTACCGCGAATTGGGTCGGGTCGAGAGCCTGGTGGAGGACATTCTGCTGGCCAGCCTCGACAGCTGCATCCTGGAAGGCGAGGCGGTACTACCCCGTGATGGCGCGGGGCTGGCATCGCTTGCCGAGCGCAAGCGCGGAGCCTGGACCGAACATGCGGAAAAGCTGGCCAGACTGACGCTGGAAATCCTCAAACTGTGGCATGGTCTGCAAAAACGCTTCAAGGGCAAGATCGATCTGGCCCAGGCGGTGGCGTTGAATGACATAAAGCAGCAGCTGAGCCATCTGGTGTACCCGGGTTTTGTGCGCGAAACCCCGGCTTTGTGGCTTAAAGAGTTGCCGCGCTACCTCAAGGCGATAGAAATGCGTCTTGAAAAACTGCCGGGCCAGGTGCAAAAAGACCGGGTCTGGAGTGGTGAGCTGAGTGGTTTGTGGGCGCAGTACCAGGCGCGTGCGACCAAGCATGCGCAGGAGGGCAAGCGCGATCCGCAACTTGAGTTGTACCGCTGGTGGCTGGAAGAATATCGGGTGTCGTTATTCGGCCAGCAACTGGGGACCAAGGTGCCGATTTCGGACAAGCGCCTGAGTAAGCAGTGGAGTTTGGTGGAGGCTTGAGCCTGCAGTCCTGTGGGAGCGGGCTTGCTCGCGATGCAGGCGACGCGGTCATGCATTTGCACCGTGTTGCTGCAATCGAGAGCAGGCCAGCTCCCACGGGGGATCACTGCAAGATCCGTAAATAACGCCAAATGCTGGCATTTATGGCAAACTTCGCGGCTATCCGTACCTGAAACGATTTCAATATCTTCTGCTTGAACAGAATAGAGGAACGATCGTGCATAACGTCGTCATCAGCGGCACCGGCCTGTACACCCCGGCCAACAGCATCTCCAACGAAGAGCTGGTGCAGTCTTTCAATACCTATGTACAACAGTTCAACGCGGACCACGCCGTGGCTATCGAGGCCGGTGAAATCCAGCCTCTGGCCGAGTCCAGCGCCGCCTTTATCGAAAAGGCTTCGGGCATAAAAAGCCGCTTTGTGATGGACAAGGAAGGCATCCTTGACCCGCAGCGCATGCGCCCGCATTTGCCGGAGCGCTCCAACGACGAAATGTCGGTACTCTGCGAAATGGCCGTTGGCGCTGCCAAACAAGCGCTGGAACGCGCGGGTAAAACCGCCGCTGACATCGACGGCGTGATCGTGGCCTGCTCCAACCTGCAGCGCCCGTACCCGGCCATTGCCATCGAAGTGCAACATGCACTGGGTATTCAGGGTTTTGGTTTTGACATGAACGTGGCCTGTTCTTCCGCAACGTTCGGTATCCAGACCGCCAGCAACAGCGTCCAGTTGGGCCAGGCTCGCGCGGTACTGCTTATCAGCCCTGAAGTATGCACCGGCCACTTGAATTTCCGTGACCGTGACAGCCACTTTATCTTTGGCGATGCCGCGACCGCGATAGTGGTCGAGCGTGCCGACCTGGCAACGTCCGAACACCAGTTCGACATCGTCAGCACTAAACTGCTGACTACGTATTCGAACAATATTCGCAACAATTTCGGCTTCCTCAACCGTGCATCCGACGAGCCAGCTGACAGCCCGGACAAACTGTTCGTGCAAGAAGGGCGCAAGGTCTTCCGCGATGTCTGCCCGATGGTGGCTGAACTGATCGGCCAGCATCTGCAGGAAAACCAGCTGGACGTGGCGCAAGTCAAACGTTTCTGGTTGCATCAGGCCAACCTGAGCATGAACCACCTGATCGTGCGCAAGCTGTTGGGCCGCGAAGCTTCGGTCGAAGAAGCTCCGGTGATTCTCGACACCTATGCCAACACCAGTTCGGCCGGTTCGGTGATTGCCTTCCACAAGTACCAGGACGACTTGCCAAGCGGTTCGCTGGCGGTGCTCAGCTCGTTCGGTGCCGGCTACTCGATTGGCAGCGTGATTCTGCGTAAACGCTAAGGTCACAGCTGGTTTGTGGTGGGAGCGGGCTTGCTCGCGATACAGGCAGCGCGGTCTGACAGGCAAACTGCGGTGATGCTATCGCGAGCAAGCCCGCTCCCACACAGAAAAATCACTTTCCGGTTGCGGAGACCTGCATGGCAACTGTTGACGACGCTGACCTGCTCAAACGTCTGCTTAACGGCGAGCAACAGGCCTTCCGCGAGCTGGTCACTACCTATCAAGGTGCCATGCGCGCTGTGGCCCATGCGATCGTCGGCAATCGCCATGCTGACGAAATCGTTCAGGACGCCTGGCTGTCAGTGGTGCGCAACCTGTCCGGGTTCGAAGGCCGTTCGAGCCTGAAAACCTGGCTGCTGACCATCACGGCCAATGCGGCGAAACAACGCTACAAGCAAAATCGTCGTGAAGTGCTGCTCGACGATTTGCCTTCGCCCCACGGTACTGTCGACGATGAGCGGTTTTCCAGCGATGGCCACTGGTTGCTTGCCCCTTATTCCTGGCATCAGGACAGCCCTGACGCATTGCTCAGCGAAGATGAGTTGCGCGAATGTCTTGAGCAAACGCTCCTCAGTCTGCCGCAGTTGCAGAGCAGTGTGCTGGTGTTGCGCGAGCGCCAGGGGCTCGAGCTCGAAGAAATTTGTAATATTCTTGAGATATCGCTCTCTAATGTCCGGGTGTTGATACATCGCGCCCGACTCAAAGTCTTCGCGACCGTGGAACATTTCGAGGAAACTGGCGAATGTTGACCTGCAAACAGCAAGTAGCGGTCTCAAGTGACTATCTGGATGGTCAGCTGAGTTTTCGTCAGCGGTTGTTGGTACGCCATCATTTGCTGTTCTGTCCGAACTGCAGGCGTTTTATCAGGCAAATGCGTTTGTTGAGGGGCACGTTGCAAAAACTTCCCGAACCGCCACCGGAGGATCTGGAGCAGACGGTTGAGCGAATGATGCGCGAGCAGTCGCGCTGATGGCGGGGCATGAACGAGAACACTGTCGGTGGATGTGATGGGGGCCGACGGCATCCTCGCTCTGCTTTTACGGCACAAAACGCTGAATGACTTCAGCGTTTTGTCTATTGAGTAAACCTTTCTTTTAGAACTTGGCTTCCAGGTCCAGCTGCAAGGTGTTGGCCTTGGCATCTTTCTGGGTGGAGGTCGCGTAGTCGGCCTTGGTCAGGAAGTAGGTCACGCCGACACCGAAGTTCTTGTCGATTTCATAACCCACTTTGAACTTGTGACCGCGGGAACCGGTAGTACCGTTGGCGAAGTCAGAATCGGTGAAAGCGCCGACCACGGCGTTACGCTGAATATCGCGGTAGTTGTAGTCCAGGCTGAAGGCGTTGAGCTTGGATTTGAAGCCCACCAACCAGGCATCATCCTGATCGCTGTCGGTGGCAGCGTTATGCACGTATTGGCCGTACAGCGACAGCGGCACGGGCAGGTTGGCGATATCGACCTGACCGAAGCCTTCGTACAGGCGGAACTCGTCAGTGCTGTTACCGTTGACGCCGAGTGCACATGGGGTGGTCTTGGTCCCGGTGGTCGGGCACTTGCTGTCCTTGTCGTTGTTGTAGCTGTAAACGCTGCCGCCCAAGGTCACTTTCAGGCTGTCGGTAGGGGCGAAGCGAGCACCCAGCTGGCCGGCGTACAGGCTCAGGTCGTGCTTGAATTGCACGCCTTCGCCGTCAACGTTGTCCTTGAGGGTGTAGTAACCGGCGCTACCAAACATTTCGACGCCGCTGTTGCCCAGGTTGTGTTTGTAAGTGGCGGCCAGACCTTCCGGGTTGATATCGCTATCCCAGATTACATCGCCCATATTGACCCACGGCTGTGGCATCTTGCCGGCAATCAGGTGCAGGTCCTTGACGGCGGTCGGGTGGTAGTCGATAAACGCCATGTCCAGCCACAGTTGCTTCTTGTCGAAGTAGTTGTCCAGATCCTGGTTGGTGGAACGTGCATCATCACCGCCGCCAGTGGCAATACGGATACCGGTATTCACCTGCGGGTTGATTTCGGTATAGGCGCCCAGGCGAGCACGAATGCGTTGGCGGTCCTTGTTCTTGCCATCGGATTCGCCGTCGATCTTGACGGTTTCCTGACGAACCCGTACATCCCCCTTGAGTTCGGTTTTGGCGGCCCAGGCGACTTTCTGTTCGAAGGCACTGAGATCGGATTTTTTCACCTGGTCGGCGGCAGCTTCTTGCTTGGCTTGATTCTCACTGGCGAGTTCAGTTTGCAGCTCGGAGTACTGTGCAGGCGAAATAGAGCCGTTGGCTTTTAGCATTTCGAGCAGTTTGGCATCGACCGCAGCGCTGGCCGGAACGCTCATGGCCAATACCAGGCCACCACACAGTCCCGCAGCAACCCGTGTAGATACAAGACGCATTATGAATCTCCCAGTGCTGAGATGGCCCTAGCCACCCCAAGAAAAATCGGCCCTTTACGGGCTCACGTTAACGAGGCTTGGCGTGTCATGAGCGTGTTGGCAAACAGGTCGCTCATAACCCCGTGTTCTAAGAAGCGGCGTCAGTATCGCGGGTGGATATGACAGAAAAGTGGCAGACTGATAGCAAGTCTGTGACAGTGAAGCGATTCAGTGGTTGGGTGATACCATCGCGTCTAAGCCGCGCCTTGAGGACTATTAATGCCGCTTCAACGACTCGATAGCCTGTCCACCATCCCCTCCCATGAATGGGATGCGCTGGTGCCGGTGGCCCAGCCTTTTTTGCGCCATGCCTTTCTCAGTACCCTGGAAGACAGTGCCAGCCTGGGCCCGCATTCAGGCTGGCAGCCCGAGCATTTACTGCATTATGAAAATGGGCAGTTGCAGGCGGCGTTGCCCAGTTATCGAAAATGGCATTCCTACGGTGAGTACGTGTTCGATCACGATTGGGCGCAAGCCTGTGAGCGGGCAGGTATCGAGTACTACCCCAAGCTGCTTGCGGCAGTACCGTTCAGTCCGGTCAGCGGCCCCCGGTTGTTGGCCGCCCGTGCCGAGGACGGGCTTGAGCTGCTGGCGGCCTTGCCCGGTTATCTGCAGATCGAAGGGTTGTCCAGCGCCCATATCAATTTCACCGACCTGCTGGCCGATACGGCGCTGGCGCAACAGCCCGGCTGGATGCAACGGCTGGGTTGTCAGTTTCACTGGCAGAACCGCGGGTACCGGGACTTTCAGGATTTTCTCGATGCCCTGAGCTCACGCAAGCGCAAACAGATGCGCAAAGAGCGTGAGCAAGTGGCAGGGCAGGGGTTTGAGTTTGAGTGGCTGGAAGGCCAGCAGGTGAGTGAAGCGCAATGGGATTTTGTCTACGCCTGCTACGCCAACACCTATGCTGTGCGACGGCAAACGCCGTATCTGACCCGGGATTTCTTCAGCCTGCTGGCCGAGCGCATGCCCGAATCGATTCGCGTGGTGCTGGCCAAACAGGGTTCGACCCCGGTTGCGATGGCGTTCAGCCTGATCGGCGGCGACAGTCTCTATGGTCGCTACTGGGGATGTCTTGGCGAGTTTGACCGCCTGCATTTCGAGACGTGTTTCTACCAGGGCATGGATTACGCTATCGCCCACGGTATCAGGCGTTTTGATGCCGGTGCTCAGGGCGAGCACAAGCTGATTCGCGGCTTTGAACCGGTGATCACACACTCATGGCATTACCTGCGCCATCAGGGCTTGAAGGCGGCCGTAAGTGACTTTTTGCAGCGTGAGCGGGTCGGTGTGCTGGCGTATGCTGAAGAGGCGAGGTCGGCGCTGCCATATCGGCAGGCCTGACCCTCGCGTCCGGCCGTTTAGCTGCCTTCCTTGCCCAGCCAGCGATAGACCAGTGCGCCAATGGCCGCACCCAGCATTGGCGCCAACCAGAACATCCATAACTGCTGAAGCGCCCAGCCGCCTACGATCAGCGCCGGGCCTGTGCTGCGCGCCGGGTTGACCGACGTGTTGGTCACCGGGATCGAAATCAGGTGGATCAGCGTCAGCGCCAGGCCGATGGCCAGAGGGGCGTGCCCCGCGGATACCCGTTTGTCAGTGGCGCCCATGATGATCAGGATAAACATGGCGGTCATGGTGATTTCACAGATGAGCCCCGACACCATGGAGTAGCCACCGGGTGAGTGGTCGCCATAGCCATTGGCTGCGAGCCCGCTGGCAGCCAGATCAAAGCCGGGTTTGCCACTGGCAATCATGTACAGGAGCCCGGCAGCAATCACACCGCCGAGGATCTGGGCAATGATGTAGGCAGGCAGTTCTTTTGCAGGAAAGCGTCCACCAACCCACAAGCCGAAAGACACGGCCGGGTTGAGATGGCAACCACTTATATGGCCGATGGCAAAGGCCATGGTCACCACGGTCAAGCCAAATGCCAGAGCCACCCCCAGCAGGCCGATGCCGACATCAGGAAACGCGGCTGCGAGCACAGCACTGCCGCAACCGCCCAATACCAACCAGAAAGTACCCAGCAACTCAGTGACGGAACGTTTGAACAAGGTCATGGAGGAGATCCCGGATGGATAAATCCATCGAGCAATTGAAGCGGCGTTGCCTCCTGCGATTTACTACAGGATTCTCCCGAATCCTTTACTAATTACAGCACTCGCCGATTTTTTTTCCAGTGCCATAAAAAACGCCAGCCCCCTTTGAAATCGGGGGCTGGCGTTGTGCTCCACGCGCTTTGCAGTTAGCGCTTTTTTGGTTCAGTCGATGCCGACAAAACCACCGGTCTGGTGTTGCCACAAACGCGAGTACAAGCCACCTTTGGCGAGCAGCTCGCTGTGGGTTCCGGATTCAGCGATACGGCCGTTTTCCAGGACCACCAGACGGTCCATCCGTGCAATGGTGGAGAGGCGGTGGGCGATGGCAATCACGGTTTTGCCTTGCATCAGGGTTTCCAGGCTTTCCTGGATCGCGGCTTCGACTTCGGAGTCCAGTGCCGAGGTGGCCTCGTCCATGATCAGGATCGGAGCGTTCTTGAGCAGCACGCGGGCAATGGCGATACGCTGGCGCTGGCCGCCGGACAGCTTGACGCCGCGCTCGCCCACATGAGCGTCAAAACCGGTGCGGCCCTGGGCATCGGATAGCAGCGGGATAAACTCATCGGCCCGGGCTTTGCGCACGGCTTCCCACAGCTCCTCGTCGGTGGCGTCCGGCTTGCCGTACAGCAAATTGTCGCGGATCGAACGATGCAGCAGCGAGGTGTCCTGGGTAATCATTCCGATCTGTTCGCGTAAGCTTTCCTGCGTCACTTCGGCGATGTTTTGATCGTCGATCAGGATGCGACCGCCTTGTAGGTCATACAAGCGCAACAACAGGTTCACCAGGGTTGACTTGCCGGCACCGGAAGGGCCGATCAGGCCGATTTTTTCACCGGGTTTAATTACCAGGTTGAGGTCGCTGATGATCCCGCTGCGCTTGCCGTAGTGGAAGTCAACGTGTTCAAAACGCACTTCGCCACGGTTGACGATCAAGCGTGGAGCCTGGTCGCGGTCAGTCACGGCGACAGGTTGGGCGATGGTCTCCAGGCCGTCCTGAACCATGCCGATATTTTCAAAAATGCCGTTGACCACCCACATGATCCAGCCGGACATGTTGACGATACGAATCACCAGGCCGGTGGCCAGGGCAATTGCGCCGACGCTGATCAGCGACTGGCTCCACAGCCACAGCGCCAGGCCGCTGGTGCTGACGATCAGCAGGCCATTCAGGCTGGTGATTGCCACGTCCATGCTGGTGACCACGCGACTGGCCAGTCGGGTTTTTTCGGTTTGCTCGATAATGGCTTCGCGCGCGTACTGCTGCTCAAAGTTTGTGTGGGCGAACAATTTGAGGGTGGTGATGTTGGTATAGCCGTCGACGATGCGGCCCATCAGTTTGGAGCGTGCATCAGAAGATACCACCGAGCGTTCCTTGACCCGTGGTACGAAGTAATACAAGGCCCCGACATAGCACAGGATCCAGGTCAGCAGGGGGATCATCAGTCGCCAGTCGGCTTCGGCAAACAGCACCAGCGAGCTGATGGCATAGATCAGGACGTGCCACAGCGCATCGACGGCCTGTACCGCCGAATCACGCAGGGAGTTGCCGGTTTGCATGATGCGCTGGGCGATGCGCCCGGCAAAATCGTTCTGGAAAAAGTTGAGGCTTTGCTTGAGCACATAACTGTGGTTTTGCCAGCGGATCATGCTGGTCATGCTGGGGCTCAGGGTCTGGTGCACCAGCAGGTCATGCAGGCCGAAGAACACCGGGCGGATGATCAGTGCGACCACGGCCATCCAGATCAGCTCACCGCTGTGGACTTTGAAAAAGTCAGTATTGGGCGTGCCCTGGGTCAGGTCGATCAGCGTGCTCAAGTAGCTGAAAAGCGATACTTCGATCAGTGCCGCGATCAGCCCGACCACCAGCAAGGCGGCAAACACGGGCCAGACCTGGCGCAGGTAATAGAGATAAAATGCCCAGACAGTGCTGGGCGGAGCCGGAGTGGGGGCTTCGCGAAAAATATCGATCAGTTGTTCGAAGCGACGATAGAGCATTGGCACTGACGCCCGCAGCGCGGGCTCTCCTTATAGTGGTGTGACCGGCAGAGCAAAACACGGTCGCTGCAGGCGAAGGCAGCATAGCCGTCTGCGGCAGCAGCGACCGTGTATTGTTTCCAGTCAGCGCTTCCTGCGTGATAGCGCCTGTCAGTCGATACGCTTGGCCGACTTGATCAGTACCGGATCGATGGGCACATTTTGCATGCCTTGTTTGGTGGTGGTTTGCGAGTTGACGATCTGGTCAACAACGTCCATGCCATTTACCACCTTGGCAAAAACGGCGTAACCGGCATCACGGCCCGGGTCCAGAAACGCATTGTCTGCCACGTTGATGAAGAATTGACTGGTGGCCGAGTTCGGGTTCGACGTGCGTGCCATCGACAGGGTCCCGCGAACGTTATGCAAGCCGTTGCTGGCTTCGTTCTTGATCGGGTCGCGGGTCTGTTTTTGCACCATCTGCGACGTAAAACCACCACCTTGCACCATGAAACCCGGGATCACGCGGTGAAAAATGGTGTTGTTGTAAAAGCCGCTGTCGACATACTTGAGGAAGTTGTCAGTGCTGATCGGAGCCTTGACCGGGTCCAGTTCGATTTCGATCTTGCCAAAGCTGGTATCCAGTACCACGTGAGGCGCTTTGGCAGTTTCAGCCGCCATAAGGTTGGCAGCGAACAGCAGGGCGCCAGCGGCAAGAGCAATTTTTTTAAGCATGGTTCAGTGATCCTGAAAAGTTGGGTGACCGTTCTATGCCGCACCGTCAGTGAAGCTGGGGGGCATTGAACCAGTGCCCGTGCCACATCTTGCAATGGCAGATGTTCACGGGCGGCGGGTGTTGGACAGGATATTCTCGAATCAGGTTCCTGCCCACTGCTCATCACGCTTGCTGCGGTGCGGCGAAAGGTGCCTCGAGCGGTGCCGTGTCGAAAGTTCGCAACAATTCGACAAGGATTTGAGTTGCCGGGCCCAGGGGTTTGTCCTTGTTGGCGTACAGGAAAAACACCGGGTGACGATTGCCGCCCTGGTTGAGCGGCAACGGCTTGAGGAGACCTTCCTTGAGCTCGCGCTCGATCATGTGCCGTGGCAACCAGGCAAACCCCAGCCCGCTGCCCACAAAGGCAGCCGCCGTGGCCAGGCTGCCGACGGTCCAGCGCTGCTCGGAGCCCAGCCAGCCCACGTCCCGTGGTTGCTGGCGCCCGGAGTCACGAATCACCACTTGTAACTGGCTTTCGAGGTCCTGGAAATGCAACTCGCGTTGCAGGCGATGCAACGGGTGGTCGGGGTGGGCCACGGCGACAAACTCCACGGTGCTCAACTCGGTACCCAGGTAGCCGGGAATATTGAAGCTGCTGATGGCCAGGTCAGCCACGCCTTCGAGCAGCACTTCCTCGACGCCGGAAAGAACCTCTTCACGCAGACGTACGCGACAGCCCCGGCTTTGCGGCATAAAAGCGGTCAGGGCGCGCACCAACCGGGCGTTGGGGTAGGCTGCGTCGACGACCAGGCGCACCTCGGCTTCCCAGCCTTGCTCCATATGATGGGCAAGGTCTTCGAGCTGGCTGGCCTGCTTGACCAGTTGCCGGGAGCGACGCAGCAACACGCCACCGGCTTCTGTCAGCACCGCCTTGCGTCCGTCGATGCGCAGCAGCGGCACGCCGAGCTGGTCCTGCATGCGGGCCACGGTATAGCTGACAGACGACTGTGAGCGGTGGAGAACTTCAGCGGCTTGTGCGAAGCCTCCGTGGTCGACCACAGCCTGCAAGGTGCGCCATTGATCAAGGGTCACGCGGGGCGCTTTCACAATGAATTCCTCTGATTTTGGAGTGGTTACAGGATACCGTTAAACAAACAGATTTATAGATAGGTTGTAGCAGGTAATTGCGCTTTTTTATCGAATCAATGACCCCTAATCTTGGCTCCATTCTTACAGCATTTACAGATGGAGCTTGTCCGCCATGTCCAATGTTCTGATCATTGAAAGTAGCGCCCGCCAGCAAGGCTCGTTTTCCCGTCAGTTGACCCAGCAGTTCATCAGCCAGTGGCAAGCAGCCCATCCGACCGATCAGGTCACCGTTCGCGACCTTGCCCTGCACCCGGTACCGCACCTTGATGCCAACCTGTTGGGTGGCTGGATGAAGCCCGAAGCACAACGCAGTGCAGACGAGCACGCCTCCCTCAAGCGCTCCGATGAGTTGACCGACGAGTTGCTGGCCGCTGATGTACTGGTGCTGGCGGCGCCCATGTACAACTTTGCGATACCGAGCACGCTCAAGGCCTGGCTGGACCACGTATTGCGCGCCGGGGTGACCTTCAAGTACACCGAAACCGGTCCACAGGGGCTTTTGACCGGCAAGAAAGCATACGTGTTGACGGCTCGCGGCGGGCTATATGCGGGTAGCACCTCGGACCATCAGGAACCATATCTGCGTCAGGTCATGGCCTTTGTCGGCATTCACGATGTGACCTTTATCCATGCCGAAGGGATGAACCTGGGCGGTGACTTCCAGGAGAAAGGTTTGAATCAGGCCAAGGCCAGGTTGTCTGCCATCGCGTAGTCTGTTAATCGACAGATAATCGCCCGATGGCTTAATTGTTTCATTGCTCCTTCAAGCATGCGGTTCGCGCATCGAACCTCCCCTTGCACTTTATTGAGTGCCCGTGCCCGATCAGCCTTTGCGCTGGATCGGGCTTTTTTTGTCTGGAGCATTTGTTGCGTACAAGCATGTTCACGCCTTTCAAGTGCGCTATGTATCTATCTTTTTACAGGTCCATGCTCTGTTAGCTTTGCCCTTTAATTGTTTTGCCCGGGATCCTTATCGGATGGCAAAACATCACTGATTAAGGGCTGTGTGCCATGTCCATGCTTTCGTCCCGCCCAGAGGCGCAACTCCAAAGAGAAGCGCTGGCCATTGCCGGCCACCTATCCCGACAGCCCACTTTTCTTGCGGCCGCCAGAGATTCGTTTCGCACAACGTTGCACCGGCGCTTTGCGTTTGTGTCACAAGCATTTGACCTGGATGCAATGCATGTCACTGATTATCGGCTTGTGTGGAATCAGGATCAGACCGAGCAGGTTGCCAGTCCCGCCACTTCCCGGACTCTGGGTGAGGAACTGAGTCGATATCTGGCGAGCCGTGAGCTGCCGGTTTTTCAGGGGTTGGTCGGTATCTTCGACAAGGCGGGAGTCTATGGGGATCTGGGGGCGCGCATTGTTGGCGGCGACAATACCGGCAGTGAGCTCGTGGCCATGTTGCAGGATGCAGGTGTCCGGGCCTGCTTGAACTACCAGCAACAGGTAGCGGCTTTTTATAGCGGTACACCGCTGGACGGGCTCAAGTCGGCCATGGCTGTTGCCTCGCCCCATGAGCTGGCAGGTGTCGATCCGCAGCGACTTGTCTTCGGCGTCCTGGGGGTATCCGGCCATGAATGGGAGAGCCGCAGCATTGTCCAGCTGTTCGCGGCCTACAGGGAGAGCGGCGAGTTGGCTGCGCATCCGGACGGCATGAGCACGGACGGCCAAATGACTGCCTGGACATACCCTGCGGCCAGTGCGGGCCATTTTTATCGCAGTCACTCCGGTCTGGAGAAGCCTGGGGTTCTGCTTAAACTTCTGCAGGACGCCGATAATCGCTATGCCCGTGACCTGCCGATGAACGAGCCTCTCAAGGCCTGGCTGGCACACAGAATGGCCAGGCAAAGGGCTGCTGAAGCCAATCTGCGTATGCGCGACGGCACCTTGACGGCGGAAGGGGCGGCCATGATCAAGGGGATAACCGGCGGCGTGCGCGATGCGATGGATCTGCACAGCCCTGGCGTGTATGAGCTGTTTCTGCGGGTGCCTGGAATCGAGGCCCGGGTTGCCGGATGTCTGGTTCTTACCAGCAGTCCGCGGGATCTGCCTATCTACAGTCCTGCGGGTGTCATCCTGTTGATTGCAGGTCAGGGACTGATCGAGTTTTCCTCGGGCAGTGAGTTCAGTGACTGCATGACGCTCTGGCTGGATCAACCACAAAACCATCCCTGGTTGCGAGCCGGGGTTGCGTTGGGCCACCGGGACGCTGTTTTTGCCCATCGTCCACGTGCGCTTGTGGACTATCCGGGTGTACCCGGCGGCGATGCCTTTGCCCACTGCCTGACAACACTGCTGAGCTGGCAGCAGGACAGTTGTACGCATCTGATCCGTTCTGGCTCGGTGGAGCCCCTTTATCTGGAGCAGGCAATTGATCTCAGGGCCAGGTTTCGTGTCGGGCATGCGCTGCAGGTGTGCGAGTCAGCCCGACAGGGAAAGCACATCGCGCAAGCGTTCAGGAACACCGCCCTGAATGACGGGTTGGTGCAGGCATTCCCCCTGATCCAGCCACTGGTTTCACCATTCGATATGGACAGTCTGAATCTCAAGGGTTACCGCGATGACAGCAAAGTCACAGATCTGTCAGCCGGGAGGATAAATCCAGAGCATTTGCAGCTTGTCAGTACCAGTCCGCTCGGCGATGTGCTACGTGAAATGGTTGCCAATCTCGAGGCATTCAACGTTTTTGCCCAAGCAGATCTTTTCTTTATCTGTGCAGGTGACAATTGCATCGAAATGGCAGCGCAGGAGTTTCGTGAAAGCATACAGGCTCTTGTTCGCCCATTGAGGTACATCGCTGTCGAGTACCAATTGCCTGTAGCACCCGAGGCGGTGCCAGATGAACCGATAAACACGTTCAAACAGCAGGCAGACGCTACCTTGGCGGACTTGCAGGCTATGTCCGAAATGCTCAAGCAGTCTGCTGTACCGTCTTCGCGCAGGCTGCGTCCAGCCATGCATTCAGAGCTGCAGTGCGCCATCAGTGAGGTAATTCGCCAGTTTCAGTTGTTCAAGGATGACTTGCGTGGCGAGGCTATACAGGTGCTGTACCAGCGCCTGCCGCTTGCAGAAACACTGCCGGTGAGACTGCGCGGGCATCTGGAGACCTACCTGCAGGGTGACGGGCAAACCTATCTTTTTGATTACGGTGAGTCTGTAACTCTGCCGGAAATGCTCGAGTACTACCGTGTCATTCCGGCTGACCCGACTACGGCTCCTGCCAGGCTGCAGGCACTGAACGATCTTGAAGAGCAGTATGCAGTTCGGTGTATGGGTATGGAGCGGGGCACGCCCCTGATTGACTGCCTTCTCACTGCGGATCAGGAGCGAAAGCTGCTGAATGCCGTCAAGGGTTTTATATCGTCCCGGCAGCCTTCACAAGGTGTTAACGCTCTGCCGCCGCTGGAATTGCTGGCACATTACCTGCCTGATTTTGACCCTGCCCGGTTCGCTCACACCAGGCCTGCAGTCGCGCTGCAACAGCTGCTGACTTCAGAATGCGGTCAGTGTCTCGGTCGCGAATTGCTCAAGGTCCTGGGGTGGCATGGCGCACGCGATGGTGAGACCAGCCCGGTGACGCTATGTACCCAACTGGTCTGGAAGACTCTTGTGCTTCGATACTCGCAGGCTGGTGAAGTGGCCGGTTACGATTTGCACTCGGATCGTCTATGGGGCAGGACCTATGCGTGGATCCGCAGCGATTTTGAGACCTTTTTGCTTACTTCGCGACAAGCTGCATCCTCGGCGTTTGCCGCGTTGCTGGCGCGGTTGTTGCGAACGGCCATGCCACCGGATTTCAGTGTCCGCGATATTCCTGGCGAACTGACTTACGGTTCGCCCAGTTGGGTCAACTTGCGCCATGGTGCCGAACTGGCGCATGCCATCGAGCCAGGCTCGACACTGCGCATGACATTTCAGGAAGTCATCCTGTTGCCTGGCAAGCAGGGGCAGGGGCTCGTTTTTTCCGCCAAAGCAAACGAGCAGGAACAGGTTCTGCTCCGCGAGAAGTCTTCAGCCATTCTTGCCTTGCGCCTGCCTCCACTGATGGCCTGGGCGGCCCTGCATGGCGTTGTACCTAAAATGCCCCTGGCTGCTTATTCCAGCGTGGAGATCCAGCGCGCAGTACAAGCGCTGGATGCGTATGAACACGCGATTTTCAAAGCAACCAATGACCTGTTCAAACCTGCCCCCAACAGGTTTGAAATTGCAAAAAAAGAGCTGGCCCGGCGCGGCCTGAATCCCTATTTCAGCGAGTTCACGGCTGCCAGGGGCAGAATGCCGCTGTTTGAGCTTTACGCTGCCGGCAAGCATCTGGAGCTGGATTTTCCGCCCTACACATCAGCCACCATACCGAGTGCCGAGGAGGTTCGTGCAAGTGCCGAGCGCTTCTCACGGCTCAAGAAGTTGCCGGTGAATATCGAGCTGGAATTCAACCGGCAGTACAATGCCTATGAAGCGGCGCTGGTGGCAGCACAACAGGCGGTTGTCAGGTTTTTACTGGACAGCCTGCCCCCGCGGCAGCGTCAGGACATTGAATACAGCCATGTCAGGGTATTGCGAGTCAGAGCTGAAAGTACCGGCAGTGTCAGTGAGGACAGCCCCGAAATCACGGACTCACTGATGTTGCGTCAGGGGTTTATTCTCGAAGTGTGCAAAAAAGAAACCTGTGATCTCTACGAGATTTTCCCAAGGGCGCTGCACATACAAGAGAGTCCAAGGCTCAAGCCATTGCTGGTAGGAGGCGTAATCGCTCCAAAGAAAATCGGTATTCACACCTGGGTCCACACTTTTCGGCATGGCACGGTTTTGAATATTGACGAAAATGCCTATCGGACCGGGCACAAACCCATGCCCCATGAGACCTCCCGATCCAGGCTGATTATTGAGGAGCTTGGTAGCGTGCCAGCGGGAGGCGAGACGAGCAGTCATCTGCCCGATACGTTCAACTCCTTGCGCAGCAAACAGATTGCCAGGCTGATTCCGCTCTATATCGACAAGGGACAAGCTCGTGCGGCTGCTCGGGGAGTGACAGCTTTTGACCAGGCACATCCTGCCCTGTCATTGCTAAAGGCGATTACGCCTTTCTGGGGGGGCATCGAGGATCTGCTTTCGGATGATCAGAAACGCAGAGCTTCGGGGGCATTCGGGATGCTCCTGGACCTGCTGTTTTTGGTCCCCGTCGTAAGATTTGCCGGGGGGGCAGTGCGGGTGATCAACCTGGCTGGAAAGATCGGCTTCAAGGCCGTGTTGCCCCGGATGGGCAAGCTCGCCAGAACCCTGCTGGTGTCTCTGGCTCAGGAGCTGAATCCCCTGGATGGCTTGCCCCGTTTGCTCAAGTGGAGCGGTGTCAAACTGCTTGAGGGTGGTGCTTGTCTGGCTGAGAAAGGTCTCGGGCACTTCAGGCAAGTGACCAGCCTTTCAAGCGTGGCGCGTTACGACATTAAACAGGGGCTGGTAACGATCGCGGATCCCGGGGCCTGGAAGCCTGTGGCTCAGGGCGATGAGCTGCGTACGGTCAGTGATGTTAAAAACGTGCAGGTTCGCAACACGGGCAGCGTCACGACCAGTGATTACCGCCTGATTGATCCTGTATCCAGTCTTCCCTATGGGCCGCGCTTGGCCTCAGGCGCCCGGTCAGTACATTTCGGCCAGCAAAAATTCTTTGTTTCTGCCAGCCCTGATCTTCCCGATGGTTATTACTTGCTGCGAGTCAGAAGTCCTGACAATCCCTCGCAACTGCTCAGCAGCGGGGTAATTGCCAAGCCTGAAGCGGGAGCTGCGGGGCAATGGAAAAGAAGAGGGATCAAGGGCGGGGGAGATGAAGTGCCAGAGACCGCCAGTTTGCATACCTGGAGACTGCAGGACGATAACGGGCTGGCCTCATTGGGGGACATGACCACATTCCGGCGCAGCGACGTTTCATTGAAAGGGCGGCAGCCCGATACGACAACAGGTGTCCATACCTTCGACAATAGATCCTATATCGCGGTTGGAGATCCGCCCGAGGCTTATGAGGTGGTGCGGGTCAGAAACAGATTCTGGCAGTTGCATACGGATGGTGAACAGGCTGGCCCCTTTGTTGCGTATAGGCCAGCTCAGGGCCAGACCTCAGGTGTCTGGGACCTGGCCCCGCAGATTACTCTGCAACCCAAGCCAAGATCGAAATGGGAGACCGCCCCCGAGATCCTGTTCACCCCGGAGCCGCACGGGCCGCAGCTTTACCGCAACCTGAACAAGCTGCCGGCGAGTACCCCCTGGCAGGTTGAGAGCGGCATCGACTTCAAGCGAATTGAGCAGGAAATCCGCACCCGGTTCAATGTTGAACTGGAGGGCGTTGAAGTCATTTCGACAACGGCCAGTGATTTGGCGTTCAGGATGGATATCCCCTACGACGCGGCCTCTGCGAAAGCCAGTCCTGTCGCCTGGACCTCCCCGCAAGGCAAGATCCATATCGCCACGGATCATCCGGATTATGTGGTAAACGGTCTGGTGGACTCCGACAAGGTGCGCTCCACGGTAGTGCATGAGTATGTCCATGCGGCCTCTCATCGCAGAGCCGGTTTGCAGGTCATTTCCGGGGAGGGGGTCAATTATGACGAAAGTGTGGTGGATTATTTCGCGGAAAAAATCTACTCGCAGATTTATCCCGGACGGCCCTACAAAAGCGGCTATTTCACCGCGGACGGAGCCCTGTGGCACGGGCAACTGGTGCCGTTTATGAGTCAAAGCGCAACCATGAACCTGGTTGAGATCCAGCAGGCACTCTTTCACGATCCGGCGTTGTTCAGGCCGCTGGGCCCGGACGCCTTGCAGGAATGGAAGCGGCTGACCGGTTTCTAGTGCTGTGCGCCCTGAGGTCTCAATTGCCCTGGAGCGGATGAGATTGGCAAGCCAGCATTTTACTTCCCCGGCAAACCCGCTAAGGTCGCCCATTCTTTCGAATTCGCCACGGCGTAAACGAACAGGCAACTACGGTTTTTGAGCGAGAGATTCATGGGCTATCTGTTAATTGTTACCCTGATTCAGGCGTTTTCATTCAGCCTGATTGGCGAGTATCTGGCGGGGCACGTCGACAGTTACTTTGCGGTACTGGTGCGTGTGGTACTGGCGGGACTGGTATTTATTCCGCTCACACGCTGGCGTCAGGTCGAACCCGGTTTCATGCGCGGCATGCTGTTGATCGGGGCGCTGCAGTTCGGTGTCACCTACGTCTGTCTGTACTTGAGTTTTCGAGTGCTTACGGTTCCGGAGGTGTTGTTATTCACCATCCTGACCCCCCTGCACGTGACCCTAATCGAGGATGCAATCAACCGCCGTTTCAACCCGTGGGCGCTTGTTGCGGCACTGGTCGCCGTTATGGGGGCTGCGGTCATTCGTTTTGACACCATCAGCCCCGAATTTTTCAAGGGCTTCCTGCTCCTGCAACTGGGCAACTTCACTTATGCCGCCGGTCAGGTGATGTACCGGCATCTGGTCGCACGCTACCCGAGCGATTTGCCGCATTACCGGCGCTTCGGTTACTTCTATCTGGGTGCGCTGGCTGTGGTACTGCCTGCTTTTGTGTTGTTCGGCAAAGCCGATTTCTGGCCTGAAGCCCCCTTGCAGTGGGGAGTGCTGGTGTTTCTGGGGCTGGTCTCCACTGCACTTGGCCTGTATTGGTGGAACAAGGGCGCGTGCATGGTCAGTGGCGCGACCCTGGCGGTCATGAACAACGTGCATGTGCCGGTGGGTCTGTTTTTCAGCCTGTTGATCTGGAATCAACACGAGCCTCTGGGGCGGTTGTTCCTGGGCGGGCTGGTGATATTGATTGCCGTCTGGATAAGCCGGCTAGACCGCAGGGCTGTGACGGTCTAAGGTCAATCTCAGTCCATCTATCGCCTTAAGGGAGAGTCGGAATGACAGTCAGGGTGTTGATCTTGCCGGGCCTGTTCAATTCAGGAACAGAGCATTGGCAATCTCACTGGGAGCAGCGCTACAGCGGTTTGCATCGGGTCAAGCAGGACAATTGGGAAACCCCCGCCTGTGTTGACTGGGTGCAGAACCTGCATAAAAAAATCACCAAGAGCGAGCGCCCCGTAGTGCTGGTGGGTCACAGCCTGGCGTGTACGCTGATAGCCCGCTGGGCCCAGCAGCACCCCAAGGAGGCAAGGCGGGTGCGCGGGGCGTTGCTGGTGGCGCCCAGTGATACCGAGGCCGACAGCTACCCGGCCGGGACCTCAGGCTTTAGCCCCATGCCGCTCAATACCCTGCCTTTTGATGCGATCACCGTAGCCAGTACCAACGACCCCTATGTCACCCGCGAGCGGGCCGAGGCCTTCAGCCAGGCCTGGGGGAGTGAACTGGTATGGTTGGAGAATGCCGGGCATATCAATGGCGAAGGTGGCTATGGCACCTGGCCGCAGGGCATCGAGTTGTTGTTCAAACTCACTGGCGACCCGCAGTTCAAGCACGCCTGAACATGTAGCCGCTGACGAGACAAGAGGCTGCGACAAGCCCCGCAGGGCTTTCAGATTCTCGCAGCCTCTCTGTACTCCTCAGCGGCTACACATCACTCTTCGATCGGTATTCTGGTCAACAGCCCCTTGCGCAGGTCATTGCCGCTTGGTTGCTGGTACACGCTTAAACCGAACTCGGGCAGTACTGACAGCAGATAGTCGAAGATATCGCCCTGAATGCGTTCGTATTCGTCCCACACAGTGGTTCGGGTAAAGCAGTACACCTCCAGGGGTACGCCTTGAGGCGTGGTTTGCAGTTGGCGCACCATGCAGGTCATGTTCGGCTGGATATCGGCATGGCTTTTCAGATAGGCAAGGGCATAGGCGCGGAAAGTACCGATATTGGTCATGCGTCGACGGTTGGCTGACATGGCTGCCACGTTGCCCTGGGCTTCATTCCAGCTTTTGAGTTCGGCTTTCTTGCGATGCAGGTAGTCGCTCAGCAGGCGCACTCCCTCCAGACGTTGCTCCTGCTCATCGGTCAGGAACGCAACATCGCTTGCGTCAATAAACAGGCTGCGCTTGATCCGCCGGCCGCCGGACTGCTGCATGCCGCGCCAGTTCTTGAACGACTCGGACATCAGGCGCCAGGTGGGTATCGAGACAATGGTCTTGTCGAAATTCTGCACCTTGACGGTATGCAGGGTGATATCGATCACATCACCATCGGCCCCGACCTGAGGCATTTCGATCCAGTCGCCAACCCGCAGCAAGTCGTTGCTGGTTAACTGTACGCTGGCCACGAACGACAGCAGGGTATCCTTGTAGACCAGCAGGATAACCGCAGACATTGCCCCCAGCCCGGAAAGCAGCAGCATTGGCGAGCGGTCGATCAGGGTCGCGACAATGATGATGGCCGAGAACACATACAGCAACATTTTGGTCAGCTGAATGTAGCCCTTAATCGGGCGGGTCTTGGCGTAGTTGGTGCGCGAATAGATGTCGAGCAAGGCGTCCAGCAGTGAACTGATAACCCGCGTCAGTACGAAGATGGTGATGGCCAGCGCCAGGTTGCCAAGGAAGTGGCGACCGTTGTCGCTCATGTCCGGCACCAGATTGCGCCCGAACTGCACTATCAGCGAGGGAGTCAGTTGCGCCAGGCGATGGAACACCTTGTGTTCGCGTAAATCATTGATCCAGTGCAGGGCCGGTTGGCGGCCGAGCATTTTGGTCACGCGCAGGATAATAATGCGTGCGATATGACCGGCCAGCAGGGCGACGCCCACGAGAACGATCAGGCCCAGTATGGCCGAAACCCAGGGATGTTGATCCAGATTGGCCCACAGGTCCTGGATTTGGCTCCAGAGTGCTTGAGTATCCATAAGCTAAAACGATATCCGGTAATAAATGGCCATGGGATTAGAGCACTTCAGGGCGATTTGTGGGCCCTGATTGGACTAAAGACCCTAAAAAACCATTTGTTTCACGCCGTTCGTGCAAAGTAACTCGGCCTTGGCGCTCGAAACCGTTACTCTATGCCGCTGATTTTTTGTATTTCTTCGAGGTAGCACCCGTGTTTTCCGATTTCGCCCTGCACGAACGCCTGCTTAAAGCTGTGGCCGAGCTTAAATTTGTCGAGCCTACGCCTGTGCAAGCAGCGGCCATCCCGCTCGCGCTCGAAGGGCGTGACCTGCGGGTTACAGCTCAAACCGGGAGTGGCAAAACCGCCGCTTTCGTACTGCCGATTCTGAATCGTCTGATTGGTCCTGCCAAAATCCGCGTCAGTATCAAAGCGTTGATTTTGCTGCCGACCCGCGAGCTGGCACAGCAAACGCTAAAAGAAGTTGAGCGTTTTTCGCAGTTCACGTTCATCAAGTCCGGTCTGATCACCGGCGGTGAGGACTTCAAGGTTCAGGCGGCCATGCTGCGCAAGGTGCCGGATATCCTGATTGGCACCCCTGGCCGTTTGCTCGAGCAACTGAATGCCGGCAACCTTGACTTGAAAGAAGTTGAAGTTCTGGTACTCGACGAAGCCGACCGCATGCTCGACATGGGTTTCTCCGAAGACGTGCAACGTCTGGTCGATGAGTGCCCGAACCGTCAGCAAACCATGCTGTTCTCGGCCACCACCGGTGGTTCGGGCCTGCGTGAGATGATCGGCAAGGTACTGAACAACCCTGAGCACTTGCAGCTCAACCAGGTCAGCCAGTTGAACGCCACCACGCGTCAGCAGATCATCACGGCAGACCACAACCAGCACAAAGAGCAAATTGTTAACTGGCTGCTGGCTAACGAGACTTATCAAAAAGCCATCGTTTTCACCAACACCCGTGCCATGGCTGACCGCATCTACGGTCGCCTGGTGGCTCAGGAGTACAAGGCGTTCGTCTTGCACGGTGAAAAAGACCAGAAAGACCGCAAGCTGGCCATCGATCGCCTGAAGCAGGGCGGCGTCAAGATTCTGGTGGCTACCGACGTGGCGGCCCGTGGTCTGGACGTTGAAGGCCTGGATCTGGTGATCAACTTCGATATGCCTCGCAGCGGCGACGAGTACGTTCACCGTATTGGTCGTACTGGCCGTGCGGGCAATGATGGCCTGGCGATCTCGCTGATCTGCCACGGTGACTGGAACCTGATGTCCAGCATTGAGCGCTACCTGAAGCAAAGCTTCGAGCGCCGTACCATCAAGGAAGTCAAAGGCGTCTACGGCGGCCCGAAAAACGTCAAGGCTTCGGGTAAGGCTGTTGGTGTGAAGAAGAAAAAGACCGACGCCAAGGGCGTCAAGAAGAAGTCGGGCGCCAAGGCACCGACCAAGCGCAAGATCGCCAACCGCCCGAAGACCGACGCTCTTTCGTTGGTCAGCAAGGACGGCATGGCGCCGCTCAAGCGCCGCAAGCCAGAAGCACCAGCGGCTGAGTAAATCGCTGGCATGGCTCACAAAAAACCCGGCCTGCGCCGGGTTTTTTGTTGCCTGAAACGCCGCAGATTTTGCGAGCGCCGCAATGTCTGCAGGAGCTGGCTTGCCTGCGATGGTGTCATCGTGGGGTGACTGGGAAACCGCGCCGTCTGCATCGCGAGCTAGCCCGCTCCGACAAAACCCGGGCGTTTCAGTAGAACGTCCGCTCGGCCTTAAATGTCAGTAAGCCATCACACTGGGTGTTCTGCCCTGAGTAGGCAGAGCAGTCGCTGCCGTCCAGGCTGGAATCGCTGTAGATCACGTTGAGGTCAATGCCCATCCAGGGGCGCGAGAGTTTGATCGACCAGTCATTGAATGCGCGTACGCTGCCACCGTCGGCAATGGACACCGGTGAGCCCAGTTGGTGGGTGGTGTATTTCATGCTTACGCCGATGCCAAAGGGCTGGTTGACCCCCAGGTCGGCAAACAATGTACTGTCGCGGCGCCCCGGATCATTGCTGAAGGCGGCGCCAAAGCGCGTGCCCAGCACGGTGAGGCCTGCAAAGATCTGCTGGCTGTCCAGTGAGTCGACTTTGGGGTAGCTGTAATGGATCACCCCCAGCTCATAGCTCAGGGTCTGGTCAAAGGGGCGCTTGTAACCCAGATACGAATCCACTTCCAGGTTGCTGCCAGGCTTGATGCCCATGGTTGGCGCCCATTGCCCGACATACCAGCCGCTGTCGTGGGTCAGGTCCAGGCCGCCATGAAAGGTCGAGCCGGGGCTGGTGGGCTTGACCAGGCCCTGGGCCATGCTGCGGCTGGGCTGGGTGGCCAGCTTCAGGTCGAAGTCGCCCAGCTCGCGGGAAAACACCTGTGCGTCTGCAATGGTGCTGGTCAGCAGCGTGCTGGCCAGCAACACCGTCCGTGTCAGCATGATCGGCTCCCTATTTGGGCTCAAAGGCTTGATTCAGAGCCTTCGGAGCATACGCAGGAATATCGGCAACAAAGTGCCGTTCGTCGATTTATCGATGCGAATCGGGGGCGGGGCAGGGGAACAAAGGGGATAAATCGAGAGTCCTAGCGCCTTGAAGGGCAAAGCGCATAAGGACCAGATGAAGCGAGGGGGTATTACTTCTTGCCGAGCGTGATTTGCTTGGACGGGCCGAAAGTTTGGCCGCTGACGCCTTTGCTGATTTGCTGAATCTCGCCGCCGGATTTCAGGAATGCTTCGATTTGAGCATTGATGGAATCACTGGTTTCAACAGCGGGAGCTGGCTTTGCTTTGCTGGCGGATGCTTTTACACGCATGGCGGCTATTGACCTGTAGAAAATAACTTGGCCAGCGATAGTACCTGAAATACTTGACAATTGCTTGTTAAATATCTTCGTAAAATAATATCGGTGCAGTATGAGTCAGCATGAACGACTGCATAATTGTCGGCTAACTCGCTGTTTTAATTCATAACGTGGGAGGTTTTGTATACGTGTCCGGCCGTGCGCAGATGGCCTTTGAGCATCCGCCAGGCTGACGAGTGGCGTCCAAGGCGCGTTGGAAAAACCTGATAAATCAAACCTTTCGCAGATTTTTTGGATGGCGGGCTGCGGCACTCCAATTTGCCCCCCTAAACTCGGGTAGAATGCCGCCTACGTAATGAGGGTATTGGACATGGCTTTAATCGGTCGCTACAACAGTTTGCAAGTGGTTAAACATACAAACTTCGGTTTGTATCTGGATGGTGGGGCTGACGGCGAAATCCTGTTGCCCAATCGTTATATTCCAAAAGATATTCCCAGCGAAGATGAAGACTGGCTCAACGTCTTTGTTTATTTGGACAGCGCTGACAAGTTAATTGCCACCACTGAAAAACCAAAAGTTCAAGTCGGTGAATTTGCCAGCTTGAAAGTGGTTGAAGTTAACAGCATCGGCGTATTCCTCGATTGGGGTTTACCAAAAGATTTGCTGTTGCCGTATTCCGAAGAAAAGCGCCAGATGACCGCCGGCGAATATGTCGTGGTGCACGTCTACCTCGACAAGCACACGCGTCGTATCACCGCGACTGCCCGTCTGGACCGCTACCTGGACAAAACCCCGGCCAATTATCAGGTCGGCCAGGAAGTTGATCTGTTGGTGGCCGAGGCCACGGACATGGGCTTTAAAGCCGTGATCAACAACAAGCACTGGGGTTTGATCCACAAGAATGAAATCTTCAAGTTCATGCGTGCGGGCAAGCAGGAAAAGGGCTACATCAAGGAAGTCCGTGCGGACGGCAAGATCAGCCTGAGCCTGCAACCGGTTGGCCAGGAAGCAGCCAGCAGCCTGAATTCGAAGATCCTCAGCAAGTTGCGCGACAACAACGGTGTGCTCGCCGTGAGCGACAAAAGTGCCCCTGAAGTCATCAGTACTCATTTTGGCGTCAGCAAGGGCAACTTCAAGAAAGCCATTGGTGCGCTCTACAAGGAAGGCAAGATTGCGATCCACCCGGACCGTATCGAACTGATCTGATCCAACACGAGGGGCTGGCGACATGAGCAAGGCAGTGTGGGCGTATATCGGTGCGTTACTGGCTTTTCTGGTGCTTGACGGCCTGTGGCTGGGCCTGCTTATGAGCTCTACCTATAAAGAGCTGTTGGGTTCGTTGATGCTGGCTCAACCCAAGTGGGGCCCGGCCATCGTGTTTTACCTGCTGTATGTGCTGGGCGTGGTGTTCTTTGTGGTATTGCCGGCCCTTGCCCGGGCCAGTGCGCGCAGGGCTGCTCTGGCAGGTGCGTTTTTCGGGCTGGTGGCTTATGGCACCTATGACATGACTAACTGGGCCACGCTGCAAGGTTGGTCGCCCCAGTTGGCATTGATGGACATGGCCTGGGGCGGGTTACTGACCTGTCTTGCAGCCCTGTCGGGTTATTGGGCGGCACGCAAGCTGGCGTCCTGATTGTTTTCGACCTTTTTAGGTGTGGCTTTTTTCGGGTGAACTATGAGTGTTTCGCGGCGAGCAACGGATGCTTTCGCACTGCAAGTGATGCTGGGATTGTGCCTGATCTGGGGTGTGCAACAGGTCATCATCAAGCTGGCGGCACCCGATATCGCACCCGTGATGCAGGCCGCCATGCGCTCCGGTATTTCAGCACTGCTGGTTGGGCTGCTGATCTGCTGGAAGGGTGGCTGGAGCCAGGTGCCTGCCACCTGGCGTGGCGGTTTACTGGCAGGCAGCTTGTTCGGCCTGGAGTTCTTCTTTATTTCCGAAGGCCTGCAACTGACCAGTGCCGCGCATATGTCGGTATTTCTCTATACCGCGCCCATTTTCACCGCACTCGGGATTAACTGGCTGTTGCCCAGCGAGCGCTTGCGGCCTTTGCAATGGCTGGGGATATTGCTTGCGTTTGCCGGGATTGCCTTCTCATTCGCGGGCGGTATGTCGTTTGCTGACATGGACCGCAACGTGCTGCTGGGCGATGCCTACGCCATTCTGGCGGGCATGGCCTGGGGCGCGACCACGGTGGTGGTGCGCGGCTCGCGGTTGTCGGAGGCACCTGTGACCCTGACCCTGTTCTATCAGTTGATTGTCGGTTTTTTCGGCCTGCTGGTGATTGCCGCTTTCAGCGGCCAGATCAGCCACGTCAGCCTGACCACCGTGGCGGTGGCCAGTGTGCTGTTTCAAGGGCTGGTCGTGTCGTTCTTCAGTTATCTGGTGTGGTTCTGGTTACTCAAGCGTTATATGGCTTCCAACTTGGCGGTGTTCTCCTTCATGACCCCGCTGTTCGGAGTGACATTCGGTGTGCTGGTGCTGCATGAGCCTCTGAGCGTCAACTTTGTGGTGGGCGCAGTGCTGGTGCTGTGCGGTATTACGTTTGTCAGCGCCGAGCAGTGGGTGCGTCGCAAAGTGCGTGCTCTGCTGGGGGGCTGACCGACTGCCAGGCCAGAGTGCCCGCTAGCAGCAGCCCGCTGGCCGCGATGATCAGTGCCGGTAGCAAGCCGCCGCTGAAATGGCTGCTCAGTGCAGCCAGCAATGGCCCGCACAGTTGGCCCACGGCGAAACAGGCGGTCAGCATGGCCGCATTGCGCGCTGTGGCATTGGGCGCCAGATCCCGTGAGCACTGCATCACCAGCGGCATGCAGGCCAGAAACGGCGTGCCGCAGAGGATTACACCAAGTGCCAGCCCCGCGCTGCTCGGAAGCAGGCACGCCAGCACACCAAGGGCTTGAATCCATAACCCGCCCATCAGCCAGAAGCGCGTGGTAGCAGGGCGCGGCCGACGAAAGCTGATCAGTGCCACGCCAATGGCAGCACATAGCCCGAATGCTGGCCAGAACAGATCGGCTTGCCACTGGCCATGAAACCGGGCATTGGCCATCTGGGATAAAAATGTCGCCGGGATGATATAGCCCAGGCCATAGAGCCCATAAATTGCTCCCAGACGGGCGATCCCGGGTTGCCGGTTATCGGGCTGCATCGTTTGAGGCCGGGCGGCAAGTGCAGCGGGTTGCGGTAGCGCGGGCAAAATCACCAGCAACATCAGCAGTGCCGCCAGGGCATAAATCATCCAGAGCGTGGCCGAGTCTTGCCCGGTTAAATTGGCGGCCAGGGCCAGCAGTCCGGTCAGCATCACCCCGAGACCGGGCCCGGCAAAAACCAGAGCGCCCAGACGCGGTCGATTGGCGGTGATGGCGATGTGCTGACTCAGTGCGGTGATCATCACCATCACCCAGGCACTGGCGATCCCGGAGCCGAATCGTAATAACAGATGCGCCCAAAACCCCTGGGCCCAGTACGACGCCAGCGTCAGCCCAACGCACAGCCACAGGCCTGTATGCAATCGGTTACGCACCTGGTCGGGGCGCCTGGCGCGCATGGCATCCAGGGCGCCGAGCAGGTAACCCAGGTAGTTGGCGGCGGCAATCAGCCCTGCGCCGGTCAGGTCGATCTGGCCTTCGCTGATCAGGTGCGGCAGTTGCGGCGTCAGGGAAAAACGGCCAATGCCCATGGCCATCATGAGTGCAACAAGGCTGGCGAGCAGGCGAATCAGGGGCGACATGCTGGGATTTCCCGATAGTGAACAATGACCGTCAGGCTAGTGGTATTTGACTTTCTCTAAAAATGAATAATAGTGATCTACTTATTCTGTTTTGGAGAATCGTGTGGAGTTCAGCCAATTACGTATTTTTCAGGCCGTGGCTGAAGAAGGGTCGATCACCCGTGCGGCTGAGCGTCTGCACCGAGTGCCTTCCAACCTGTCGACCCGGCTCAAGCAACTGGAAGAGCAGATGGGTGTCGAACTGTTTATGCGTGAGCGTCAGCGCTTGCAGTTATCTCCGGCAGGGCAGGTGCTGCTGGACTACACCGCACGTTTGTTTGCCCTGCACGATGAAGCGCTGAGCGCCGTGCAGGGTGGCGTGCCTTCGGGCAAGTTCACCCTGGGCACCATGTACAGCACTGCGGCAATCCATTTGCCGAACCTGCTGGCGCACTACCATCGCACCTACCCGGCGGTGAATCTGCATGTGCAATCGGCACCCAGCGGCGAGTTGCTCGAAGGGCTGCTGGGCGGGCGCCTGGATGCTGCCCTGGTGGATGGCCCGCTGGAATTGGCAGGCCTGGACGGGGTGGAGTTTTGTGACGAGCGCCTGGTACTGATCAGTGATCTGGATCATCCGCAGATCACCCACGCCAAGGATGTGCAGGGGCGTGAAGTGTTTACTTTTCGCCAGGGCTGTTCTTATCGGGCCCGGCTTGAAGCCTGGTACGCCAGTGATCGCGCAGCCATGGGCCGGGTAATGGAGATTGAATCCTATCAAGGCATGCTGGCGTGCGTGGCGGCGGGGTCGGGGGTCGCATTGATGCCGGCTTCGATGCTGGCCAGCTTGCCGGGGCGTGAAAATGTCCGTGTACACCCTTTGAAACAACCTTTTGCATGCGCCACGACCTGGCTGATGTGGCGAAAAGGCATGACGGGGGCAAACCTGAATGCCTGGATACAGCTGCAACAGGCCCGTTCGCTGCCAGTTCATGATTAATCGCTGCAACTTCAAGTGCTGGCCTGAATCCGATGTATGGGGCGACTTAGCCTAAAGTTCATTGACCTTAAGCAAGCATCTTGTAGTACTTAGGACTATTATCTGTACGAAGCGACCACTGAATTCCCGTCGCTCGAGTGACCCCAAGGGGGATATATGAAAGACAAACTGCAAACCTGGCTCCATGACCTGGGCGTGGCCCTCGGCCTGATCGAGCCGCCAATGCAACCTGTGCCTATCCCTGTCGAGGATCCGCGTCGTCGTCCGCAACGTCGCCGCTAAAGTTGCGTTTGCGTCGCGTGCCGTTCACGGCTCCCGGTGATTGCCGGCGAGAGGGGTGAAGGGCTGCAGGCAACACAAGGGCAGTGTGAACTGCCCCCATCCATCAGGGCTTGTCAGCCCATGGTAAAACGCACGCTGTAGTTTAGCGGCGCCTGGTCTGTTTTCTCCGTTATTCGCGCTTCACATTTCGCATCATCCATACCCGTCGAGGTTGCACTGGCAGATCGTGTAGAGCTCAGTGTGGGTTTGAATACGCCAAATGACTGGGTAACCCGCAGTGCTGTGTTAAAGGTGCATTCCCGATTGCCATTGGCGTATGAAAAGACTTCGCGAAGTATCGCAGGGGTTTTGCGCGGGTAGCCGAAGCTGGTTTTATAGCTGACTGCAATCGAATGCTCGCTTAACGGATCGACATCAAAGTAGCCAGGTTCGACCAGCGACAGGTTCCAGTTTGAACGATTGAGTTTGAGCGGCCCGGAGGTGTTGTTGATGATCTCGAATGTCAGTGTGGTGACATCGGCTTGAGCATTCATGCCGGTGAGCATCGTGGTGGTGGCCACCACGGCAATAGCCAGGTACGTCTTGAAGTGGGTCATGGTGTTAAGTCCATTTAATCAATCACAGGTAGTTTGAAGTTGAGCGGCTACATCCCCCTGTAGCCGCTTTTCAAGCGTAGTTGGACTGACTAATGGGCTGGCAGCGACAAGGCGCTGCGTGGGCGGGGTATTGGTGTTTGCGGTTGTATGAAATGAGATCGGCAGAAAAACGGGTACGAACAGGAACGTCGGACCCGCTCAAGAAAGACCTTCTCAGGCGACGCTGGCCACCGCCACAGGGCGCCGATCTATCAGGCTGACCAGCACAAAGCTTGCCAGTGCCACGGCCAGGCTGTAGTAGATCGGGGTGTTGGCGTCCAGGCCGTCCTTGATCATGAAGATCAATGCGGTGATAAAACCCAGGCTCATGCTGGAGATGGCGCCCGCTGTAGTGGCGCGTTTCCAGAAAATCGCGCCGATCAATGGCACCAGCATGCCGCCCACCAGCAGGTTGTAGGCCAGGGTCAGGGCGCTGATCACATCAGACACCACCAGCGCGATACCCAGTACGGCAATGCCCGTCAGCAGGGTAAACAGGCGGTTGATCCGCAGGCTCGACTGCTTGCCGCCGCGCAGCCTTGGCAACAGGTCTTCGGTCAGTACGGTGGAGGCTGCCAGCAAACCGGCGCTGGCGGTGGACATCATGGCCGCCAGTGCTGCTGCAATCACCAACCCGCGAATACCGTCTGGCAGCGACACTTTGACGATGGCGGCAAAGGCGTTGTTGACGTTATCCAGGTCGGGAATCAGCACGTGTGCGGCCATACCGATCAGTGCACAGGTCAGGCCATAGAGGATGCAGTAGAACCCGGCGAATGTGCCAGCATACTTGGCCACTTTGGCAGTTTTGGCGGTGAACACCCGTTGCCAGATGTCCTGGCCGATCAGGATGCCGAAAAAATAAATCATGAAGTAGGTGATGATCGTGTCCCAGCCGATGCTGGTGAAGCTGAAGTTCGAGGCTGGCAACTTGCTCACCAGTTCATCCCAGCCGCCGACGCGGTACAGGCAGATGGGCAGCAGCACGAACATCAGGCCGACCGTCTTGATCACGAACTGGACGATGTCGGTCAGGGTCAGCGACCACATGCCGCCCACGGTGGAGTAGATCACCACCACGCCACCACCGATCAATACCGAGATCCAGAAAGGCAGGCCGAACAGCACTTCCAGAACGGTGCCGATGGCCAGGATTGAGGTCACGCCGATCATCAGTGCGTAGGCCAGCATGATCACCGCACTGGCCTGGCGGGCCATCGGGTTGTAGCGTTTTTCCAGCACCTGGGTGACGGTAAAAATTTTCAGTTTGAGCAGCGGCTTGGCCAAAAACAGGTTCAGCGCGATGATCCCGCAACCCAGAGCGGCACATAGCCAGAAGCCGGAAATCCCGTGTACATAGCCCAGGCGCACGGTGCCGACGGTAGAGGCACCGCCCAAAACGGTGGCGGCCATCGTGCCCATATACAGCGTGGGTCCCAGGTTGCGCCCGGCAACCAGATAGTCTTCGTGGGTTTTGGCCTTGCGCATGCCGTAGTAACCGAGCACCAGCATTGCCGCTGCGTAGATAAGGACGACCAGTAGATCTAGAGCCATGATGGCGAATCTCCGATTATTTTTTTTATGGATGCAGCTAAAGCACGGTGGCTTGGTGCCATAAGCGCAAGGCTTGCTGGCACCGCAGAGATGTCCTTATCGATGTACTACGCCGGGCAGCACGCAGAGCATTTCGTAGAGCAGGTTGGCGCCCAGTAATGAAGTGTTGCCGGTGGTGTCGTACGGCGGCGAGACTTCTACCAGATCGCAGCCGACCAGGTCGAGGCCCTGGCAACCGCGGATCACCTCCATTGCCTGGATGGTGGTCAGGCCGCCGATTTCCGGGGTGCCGGTGCCCGGCGCCCAGGCCGGGTCGATGCCGTCGATATCAAAGCTCAGGTACACCGGGCCGTTACCGACTTTCTCGCGCACTTCGGCCATCAATGGCGTCAGGGATTTATGCCAGCACTCTTCGGCCTGCACCACGCGGAACCCTTGTTTGCGGCTCCAGTTGAAGTCCTCAGCGGTATAGCCCTGGGCACGCAGGCCGATTTGCACCACGCGGTCACAGTCCAGCAGACCTTCTTCCACGGCGCGGCGGAAGGTGGTGCCGTGGGCGATTTTCTCGCCAAACATATGATCGTTTACATCGGCATGGGCATCGATATGCACCAGGCCAACCTTGCCGTGCTTTTTATGGATGGCCCGCAGGATGGGCAGGGTGATGGTGTGATCACCGCCCAGGGTCATGGGGATGACATCGTGTTCAAGGATTTCGTCGTAGGCCTCTTCGATGATGCGCACGGCGTCCAGCAGGTTGAAGGTGTTGATCGCCACATCGCCGATATCGGCAACCGACAATGAATCAAAGGGGGCGGCGCCGGTGGCCATGTTGTACGGGCGGATCATTACCGATTCGGCGCGGATTTCGCGGGGGCCGAAGCGGGTGCCGGCGCGCAGCGAAGTGCCGATATCCAGGGGCACACCGACAAAAGCAGCGTCAAGGCCGGCGGCCGATTGCAGGTGGGGCAGGCGCATCATGGTGGCGATGCCGGCGAAGCGCGGCATTTCATTACCGCCCAGTGGTTGATGAAGAATTTTGTCCACGGGTAAGGCCTCGTCGTTTTGTAGGAGTTATGGCGCTCGATTCTGCGAAAGGTACGAGGCGGGAAGAATCGCTGCGAACAAATACTTAGTTCAGGTTTTTCTAAACTGATAGCGGTAGACTTTGATCATTCATCATTGCCTGTATCGCGGGCAAGCCCGCTCCCACGGTGGAAAGTGAGTTACTGATGGCCAACGCTTTACCCGATCTGAAACTATTGCGAATTTTTGCCAGCGTGGTCAGGCACCAGGGGTTCGCCAATGCCCAGCAAGCGCTCAACCTCTCGACGTCTGCCATCAGCACCTATATGAGCCAGCTTGAAACCAATCTGGGGCTGGTGCTGTGCCATCGCGGTCGTGGCGGGTTCAGCCTGACCAGCAAGGGCGAGTTGTTCCATCAGGAAACCCTGCGCCTGCTGGGCGAACTGGAAGGTTTCGAGCAATACGCGGCAGCGCTCAAGGGTGAGTTGCGCGGTACCCTGAACCTGGGTGTGATCGACTCGACGGTCAACGACAAGGCCTTGCCCTTTGCCGAGGCCATTGGTGCCTACAGCCAGGAGCATCCAGCGGTGCACCTGCATTTATCGGTGATGAGCCCGTATGAATTGCAGCTCGGGGTTCAGGACAATCGCCTGGACCTGGCCATCGGAGCGTTTTCCACGCGCATGAGCGGGCTGGTCTACCAGCCGTTGTACCGCGAGCAGCACTGGCTGTACTGCAGCACGCGACACCCTCTATTTAGTGAACGGCGTATCCCCGGGCCGGTGATTACCCAGCAGCGGATGGTCGGGCGCGGCTACTGGAGCCAGGCTGAACTGGCGCGCCACGGCTTCAAGCACAGCGCGGCGACGGTGGACAGCATGGAGGCACAGCTGATTCTGGTGCTCTCGGGCGCCTACATCGGTTACCTGCCCGAACACTATGCCGAGCCCTGGGTGGAGAAGGGTGACCTGCGCGTGCTGCTCCCCGCGACCTTTGGCTATCAGGCACCGTTCTCGATGATCGTGCGCCGTGGTCGCAGCCGCGAACCCTTGATCCAGACGTTTCGCGACCTGCTCAAAGCCCAGCTTCATAAACCTTGAACGAGCCCGTTTACTCTATGTCCCGAGCCCAATGCCCGCGCTGTATGCGCCCGCAGTCCCACTGCCTGTGCGAACTTATTCCACAACTGGCAAGCCGTACCCGCGTGTTGCTGTTGCAGCACCCCAGTGAGGTCAATCACGCACTGAACACCGCCCGACTGGCAGCCTTGGGGCTGACCAACGCACAATTGGTGGTTGGCGAGGTGTTCGAAGATTTGGCAACCTTGCTCAACCCGCCGGGGTATCGGGCGCGGTTATTGTTCCCCGGTGACGATGCGCAACTGATCGTGGCCGATGTTGTCGGCGAGCAAGACCTGCCGTTGCTGTTGGTGGTACCCGATGGCACCTGGCGCAAGGCGCGCAAGTTGCTGCACCTTAATCCGCTGCTGGCGCAATTGCCGCGGGTGACGTTGCCCGAGGGCGCTGTGTCACGTTACCGGTTGCGCAAGGCGCCGGGGCCGGGTGCCCTGTCTACTTTGGAAGCGATTGTGCAGGCGCTGGAAATTCTGGAGCCGGCCACCTCGTTCACGCCGTTGCTGCGCCCGTTCGAGGCGCTGATTGAAGGCCAGATCGAAGCGATGGGCGCCGATACCTATCTGAAAAATCACGGGCACAAGTCGTAATCTGTGGGCGCGGGCTTGCTCGCGATGCAGGTTGCGGGGTATGTCAGGGAAACCGAGTTGGGGCGATCGCGAGCAAGCCCGCTCCCACAAGGGTTTCAGGGTTTTTCGAGGGTTTTTTGTCGCAGGATGTAGATGCTCACCAGCACGGCACTGGTCAGCATAAAGCCCCGGGCCCATGGCAAGGGTACCAGGTAGCAGGACAGGCCAATGCTCAGCCACATCAGGCCAATGGCGTAGACCTTGCCCTTGAGCGGGATGCCATTACCGTCCAGGTAGTCGCGGATCCATGGCCCGAGCCGTGGGTGCTCGACCAGCCATTGATAAAAACGCGGCGAACTGCGCGCAAAGCATGCGGCAGCCAATAGCAGAAAGGGGGTTGTAGGCAGTACCGGCAGAAATATGCCGATCACCCCCAGGGCTACGCTCAGCCAGCCAATGGCAAACAAAGCGTAGCGCAGCAACCGCGGGCGGTTGCCGAGTGGGGGCTGAACCACTAAAGGATCAGTGGTGGCGCGGTTTGAGGATCGCCGGCTTTTCGTCTGGCGCTTGGCACAGCAGGTACAGGGCGGTCAGCGCTTCCGGAATCTGAACGATCATGTCGTCCATCAGGTTGGCATCTTTGGCGATGTCTTCGAATTCTGGCTGATCATCGAACAGGCCCGAGCCCACCATGATTGGCAGCAGCATTTCGCTGACTTCTTCTTCGGCGGTTTCGAACCAGGCGGCTTCGCGCATGAATACGCCTTCCATAAAGCCTACACACCAGCCGCGCAGGTCGGAATCATCCGGCTCGTCGCCCAGATCCAGGTCGCATGGCAATTCGAACTCTTCATCGGATGCCAACTGGCGAGCGATATGTGCCTTGAGCTGGATCAGCGTGCCTTCGATTTCGGCGCGCTGGGCGTCGTCCTTGTAGTGCGGGGCTTCGGAGAAGATCGCGTCGATCCATTCGCGCTCTGGCACTTCCTCGGAACAGATGGATAGGGCAGTCAGATAGCCGTGGGTGGCCACGTAGTCCAGCGCCTCGTCATGCAGCTCGTCGGCGTCGAGGAAGGCTTGCAGGCGGGTTAGTTGCTCAGCGAAGGACATTAAGTGTTACCTAGTAAATAAACGATAGTGAATTCTAGGCTTTCTTGAGCTTCCAAGCCAGTCGCAGGGCACATTTGCCATCAGTTCCCGGTTATCGGTGTTGCAATTACACCCCCCGCAGCGGGGGAGTGCTCGGGTATACTGCCGCGTTTTGTGATGCCCTGCGTTAAATGTCGCGTACCGGTGGCCTGGGTCCGAGCCTTTTAGAGGCTTGCGGGCGTAGCGGATCGTGCTGGCGCAGGGGTGTTTCGGCGATTTCTGGAGTTTCTATGCTCGAACAGGCTCAACGCGTACTCAAAGACATCTTCGGCTACGACAGTTTCCGTGGCCGCCAGGGTGACATTATTGAGCGCGTGGCCAATGGTGGCGACGCCCTGGTGCTGATGCCCACCGGCGGCGGCAAGTCCCTGTGCTTCCAGGTGCCGGCCTTGCTGCGCGATGGCCTGGCCGTGGTGGTATCGCCGCTGATTGCCTTGATGGACGACCAGGTCGCGACCCTTGAAGAACTCGGGGTGGCCGCGGCGTCCTTGAATTCGACCCTGAGTGCCGAGCAGCAGCGCGAGCTGGCCAACCGTATCAAGCGCGGCGAAGTCAAGATGCTCTATCTTGCGCCGGAGCGTCTGGTGCAGCCGCGCATGATGGCGTTTTTGCAGAGCCTGGACATCGCCTTGTTTGCCATCGACGAAGCTCACTGCGTATCGCAATGGGGCCACGACTTCCGCCCTGAATACCTGCAGCTGGGCCAACTGGCTGAAGTGTTTCCCACTGTGCCGCGAATTGCCCTGACGGCCACGGCCGACAAGCGCACCCGCGAAGAGATCGTCACTCGCCTGCATTTGCAGAATGCCGAACGCTTTTTGTCGAGCTTCGACCGTCCCAATATTTTCTATCGCATCGTGCCCAAAGAGCAGCCGCGCAAGCAGTTGCTGGCGTTCTTGTCGGAGCGTCGCAGCGATGCGGGCATCGTCTACTGCCTGTCCCGTAAAAAAGTCGATGAAGTCGCGCAGTTCCTCTGCGATCAGGGGTTCCCGGCCTTGCCGTATCACGCCGGCTTGCCCAGCGACACCCGGGCTGCCAACCAGAAGCGCTTCCTCAACGAGGAAGGGCTGATCATGGTAGCCACCATTGCGTTCGGTATGGGCATCGACAAGTCCAACGTGCGTTTCGTTGCGCATCTGGACTTGCCCAAGTCGCTAGAGGCGTATTACCAGGAAACCGGCCGCGCAGGCCGTGATGGTCTGCCGGCAGATGCCTGGATGGCCTACGGCCTGCAAGACGTGGTGATGCTCAAGCAGATGCTGCAAAACTCCGAAGGCGACGAGCGACACAAGCGTCTGGAGCACCACAAACTCGACGCCATGCTGTCGCTGTGTGAAGAAACCCGCTGCCGCCGTCAGACCCTGCTCGCTTACTTTGATGAAGAAATGCCACAACCTTGCGGGCATTGCGACAACTGCGTGGACGGCGTGCAGACCTGGGACGCCACCGAACCGGCACGCCAGGCGCTGTCAGCCATTTATCGCACGGGCCAACGTTATGGCACCGGGCATCTGATCGACGTGTTACTGGGCCGCGAGAACGAAAAAGTCCGCAGCTTTGGCCATCAACATCTGTCTGTTTTTGGTGTGGGCAAAGCCCGCGCCGAAGGCGAGTGGCGCACGCTTTTCCGCCAGCTGGTGGCCCGTGGTCTGGCTGACATCGATATTGAAGGCTACGGCGGCCTGCGCCTGAGCGACAGCTGCCGGCCGTTGCTGCGTGGCGAAGTGACCCTGGAGCTGCGTCGCGAGCTCAAGCCGCAAACCTCGGTCAAGAGCAGCTCTGCCAGCCCGGCCAGCCAGCTGGTGCGTGGCGAAGAGCGCGAACAGTGGGAAGCCCTGCGTGCCCTGCGGCGCAAACTGGCCGAGGAGCACGGCGTACCGCCCTATGTCATCTTCCCCGACTCCACGCTGCTCGAAATGCTGCGCAGCCAGCCCACCTCGATGTCCGAGATGGCCAGGGTCAGCGGTGTCGGTGCACGCAAGCTGGAGCGTTATGGCGAGGCATTCCTCGAAGTGCTGGGCGGGCAGGGCGAAACACCGAAGGTGGTGGCCGATATCCGCCACGAACTGATCAGCCTGGCCCGCGCCGGCATGACTCCGCTGCAGATCAGCGGGCAATTGCAGTGCTCGGAAAAGAACGTTTACACCATGCTGGCCGAAGCCATAGGTCGTCAGGAGCTGTCGCTGGAGCAGGCACTGGACTTGCCTGAAGAGCTGATGGAGGAAGTGCAGGATGCATTCCTCGATGGTGAAGGCGAGCTGCCGAGCGTGGCCAGCATCGCCGAGCAGTTCAAGGGGCGGGTACCTGAGGGGGTGCTGTATTGCGTGCGTGCAGCCCTGCAATCGGAGTTTGAAATCTAGCTATTACGGGGATTATGTAACGATTGATTGACTTATAGGCCTTGCCTATGAGCAAACGGCATGCTTAGCTGACTAATAATTAGTTTCACTCTATTTTCAGTCTAAACATTGAGTTTTTTATGCCGTTAACCGATCAACACCGTTTTGGTATGCAACTGGCCCAAATGTCCCGTGGTTGGCGTGCCGAGCTGGATCGTCGTCTCGCTGGCCTGGGCCTGTCCCAGGCACGCTGGCTGGTGCTTTTGCATCTGGCCCGTTTTGACGAGGCGCCCACGCAGCGCGAGCTGGCCCAGAGCGTTGGCGTTGAAGGTCCGACACTGGCTCGTCTGCTTGACAGCCTCGAGGCGCAGGGGCTGGTGCAGCGTCACGCGGTGGTTGAAGACCGCCGTGCGAAAAAAATCGTCTTGAGTGATTCTGCCCGCCCGCTGATCGAACAGATCGAAGCCATTGCCACGGCGTTGCGTCAGGAGCTGTTCGTGGGTATTGATGAAGAAGAAGCGCGCATTTGCCTGCGTGTGCACAAGCGGATTCTGGATAACCTCGAAAAGAACTGATCTCACACATCCCTGTTGTGGGAGCGAGCCTGCTCGCGATGGCATCACTGCGGCCTGCCTAAAAGACCACGCTGCCAGCATCGCGAGCAGGCTCGCTCCCACAGTAGTCTGTTTTCAGCCGTCAGAACGTCTGCCCCAGGTTCAGATACAGCGCTTTCTGGTCATCATCGTTGAAGCCGTAGCTGAAGTTCAGCGGCCCCAGCGGCGTGTCAAAGCCGATAAAAATGCTCGCCGCATTGATATAGCCGCTGTTGTACTCGTTGTCGTTGTTCCAGGCACGTCCGCGCTCCAGAGAAGCGCCGGCATACAACGGAAAATCAAACGGCAAATACGAGCGGGGCGTGAGGCGACGATAATAAACGGCGCGCATCAGGCTTATATTCTGTGCCGAAATCGCATCTTCCCTGAAACCCGAGAGTTGTCGTGCCCCGCCGAGCAAGAAGCTCGAGGTGACAATTTCAGTCTTGTCCAGAGTACGTCCGTAACGCCCGCCCAATATCCAGGTATTGGGGCCTGAACTCATGGCTTTGTCCAGTTTGAATTCCCACTGTCGATAGCGCTCATCCGAGCCAAGGCTCGGGTCGAACTGGCGCAGGCTCAGGCTGATGTCTTCTCCTGAATGGGGGAAGTACACGTTATCCAGTGAGTCGAATGAGTACTTCAAATCATAGGATCCCTCTTTGAAGTTGAGGCTCGGCATGTCGCGCTCACCGATGCGTACGTCAGCCTTGCCCCATGCCTCACCGATGCCCAGGCGAATTTCACCGCTGTTACCGATTTGGCGACCAAAGTTAAGACCAAAGCCATAGCGCTCCAGCCGGTACTCGGCAATAGGGTCGTTCTCGTCGATGATTTCCACGTTTTGTGACTGGGCGCGGATATAGGGGGCGACAAAGTAGCGCGAGCCGGCATCCAGGGGCTGGTAAAATTCGCTGTACAGCTCTTGCTTGTCGCCAATCTGCACCCGCGTCAGCCATTCGGCACCCAGCCGGTTGATGCCGTTCACTCGGTAGCTGGCACCAATATTGAAGGCGCTGTCACCGCGCATGTCGTCCGACAGGTTCAGCCCCAGGCGCAGGTAGTCAGTACCGCTGCGCTTGCCTTTGGCGCTGATGACCAGGGTGCGCTCCTTGCCCTTGTGCACCACGCGGTATTGCACCTGGTCGAAGTAATCGAGCCCGTACAACGTGCCCATGTCACGTTGCAGGCGGCCCAGGTCCAGGGGCTCGCCGATGGGCTGGCGAATATAGTAGCGGATTACCGAATCGCCGATTTTCGAGTCGTTTTCGATCTTGATCGCGGTAATCACCGGAGTGCGTTCTTCGGGGGTGCGGGCTTCAGCCAGTTGCACGTCCGTAGGTTGACGCAGGCTGGCGAGGCGTTTCTCAAGCACCTGCGTGGCCCTGTAGCCTGCATTGATGATGTCAAGTGAGCGGCCAAAATCAGTGGCGCCATAGCTGGCCAGGGCGGGCTGAATCAAAATATCGTCAGGCTTCAATGATGCCAGCTGCACTTCTGAATTGCTTCGGGTCATCAGGGTAATCGACTGGTTGAGGATGTCGAACACGGTGTTGAGTTGTTTGCGCCCCCGCAACGGGGTGCCGATATCCACCACAATGACCATGTCCACGCCCATCTCCCGGGCCACATCCACCGGGATATTGTCGACCATGCCGCCATCGACCAACAGCTGGCCGTTGATCTCGACCGGGGCGAATACCGCCGGGATTGACATGCTGGCGCGGATCACCTGGGGCAGATGCCCTTTGCGAAACACCACTTTTTCGCCATTGACGATATCAGTGGCCACGGCGCGGAACGGGATTGGCAGTTTGTCGAAGTCGCGCACATCACTGCTGTGTGCCAGCAGGCTTTCGAGCAGCAATGCCAGGTTCTGGCCCTGAATCACGCCCAATGGCAGGCCCAGGCTGCCATCGTCGCGGAAACTGAGTTGTTGCTTGACCAGAAAGTCGCGGTCATCCTGCTTGCGCCGAAAAGGTATGTCTTCGCGCTCCGGCGCATCGGACAGGGCCTCTTGCCAGTCGATGCTCAGCGCGAGTTTTTCCAGCTCATCGATTTTGTAGCCGGAGGCATACAGACCGCCAATCACTGCGCCCATGCTGGTGCCCGCGATGGCATCGATATGAATGCCCTGTTCTTCCAGGGCCTTTAATACGCCAACGTGGGCCAGGCCACGGGCCGCGCCGCCGGACAGCACAAGGCCGACTTTGGGTTTGGCGGCTTCGGCGGCAAACAGCACCAAAGGGCAAAGACACAGGAACAAACAACAGAGCAGGCGGCGCATCATGAGTCTCTGGGCAAGCGAGAAAGGCGGCTATTATAGCGGCGCCTTCCTTTCAAGAGCCTTTGAAATCATGTCGATCAATAAACCCGAAATTGTCATTACCTACTGCACCCAATGCCAGTGGCTGCTGCGTGCCGCCTGGCTGGCTCAAGAGTTGCTCAGCACCTTTGCCGAAGACCTGGGCCGGGTCGTGCTGGAGCCTGGCACCGGTGGGGTGTTTCGCATCACCTGCGACGGTGTGCAGATCTGGGAACGCAAGGCTGACGGCGGCTTTCCCGAAGCCAAGGTGCTCAAGCAGCGAGTGCGTGACCAAATTGACCCGCAGCGCGACCTGGGGCACAACGACCGGGCTCAGTGAGCGGCGGCGTCCAGCCCTGCCTTATCGGGTGCGGGGCCGCTGCGCATGCGGCTCGACACCACGATGGCGACGATTATCAGTACACCGCCCAGCAGCATGCGCAGCGAGGGTGTTTCATGGAACAGCAACCATGCCAGGGTGATGCCATAGACCGGTTCCATGGCAAAGACCACGGCGGCAGTGCGCGCCTTGATCACTGCCAGGCTGGCGACGAACAGGCTGTGTGCCACGCCGGTGCAAAACACCCCGAGCAGACCGATCCATAGCCAGTCCAGCGGGCGGACTTCGCTCAATCCCGGGCCGGCAAAGGGCAGCAGGCACAACGCGACCACCGCGTTTTGCCACATGGCGGCCTGCACGGCGGGCAGCCGCCCCGAGTTGGCGCGGTTGTTCAGCGACAGCAGTGAAAACAGCAACCCGGAAGCGACGGCCCACAGCAGCCCTTCGGTGGCCTGGCTGGCCAGGTCAAAGCTTGGCGTGACCAGGATCAGTCCGATGCTGACCAGCGCCACCAGAACTATTTCGTTGGGACGAATGCGTTCGCGAAAAATCAGTCCTTCCAGAATCACCGTGAACGCCGGGAAACTGGCAAAGCCCAGGGTTGCAATCGCGACCCCGGCGATTTTTACCGAGACAAAAAAGCTTATCCAGTGCCCGGCCAGCAGCACACCGCTCAGCAGCAAACTGCGGGCGTCGCGCAGGGTCAGTCGGTACCAGGCGCTGCGTTTGGCCAGCGCGGTGAAGCACAGCAATGCCAGCACTGCGAAAGCGGCGCGGCCAAATACGATGATCGAAGCCGATGCAGCGGCAAGTTTGCCGAACACGCCAGTCAGGCCAAACATCAAAGCGCCGATATGCAGGGCGCCCAGGGCAGTACGCGGAGTCATTGCAATCCTTGGTTCAATAGAGGCAAGGCGTGCAGTCTACGGGGCAGGGCAGGGAGCTGTCTGTCGCGACACTGGCGTCAGTTGTCGCCAGACTCGCGCCTCAGCACCGAAGGCGAGGCGCCGAATTCGCGCAGCATGGCGGCGGCGAACGCGCTTTGCGAGTTGTAGCCAACGCGGCTGGCTATTTCGCCTATGGCCAGGGCGCTTTGGCGCAGCAGCGTCAGGGCACTGCGCAGGCGTCGCTGGCGGATGTAGTCCATTGGCGTTTGCCCGCACTCGCTGGCAAAGCGGCTGTGCAAGCGGGCGCAGGACAAGCCTGCAATTTGAGCCAGATCCGCAACCTGTAACGGGTAGGCAGTATTCTGCTCAATATAGGCATCCATGGCCGCGTAGGGCAGGCGTTTGGGTTGCGCCCGTTCACCGGCAAGGTTAGCCAGGCTGGCGAGCAGCAGAATCGCACCCTGGCGAGCAATCAACGGGTCGTTTATCGGGCTGGTGGCGAGCCAGTCGACCAGTTGATGCTGTTTCGGGTCGAGAGGCAGCTGTGCGGGGTTGTCGAGCAATCGGCGGCTGGCATCGGCGTGCCCACCCAGGGACTGGCCCAGCCAGTTGTCACCAGGCACGTCCAGCACCAGGCAGTGGCTGCCTTGCGGGCTGCCGCAGGTGTGGTGGGCGCCCGCAGGCACGACCATCAGCTGTTGCTGGCGCAGCAGGCTGGGCCGGCCCTCGACTTCGAAATCCAGCTTGCCCGACAAGCTGATCACCACCTGCGCATGTTCATGGCTATGGGCAATCAGGTCGTGGCGGTAATGGCGCAGTGACAGGATTTGGTCCATGACAGGTCTCTTCTGTGGATCAGTGCCGCCAAAATGCCGGAATGCACAATACAAACACGGTAATGATCTCCAGTCGCCCAAGCAACATGCCCAATGACAAAATCCACTTGGCCGCATCTGGCAGGCTGGCGAAGTTGCCGGACGGCCCGATGATCTCGCCCAGCCCTGGCCCTACGCCCGACACCGTGCTGGCGGCGCCGGTCAGGGCGGTCATCCAGTCCAGTCCCAGCAGCGACAGGGCCAGCGCGATCACGCAGATGGTGATGGCGAAGAAAAACGAAAAGGTCAGGATCGAGCGTACGATTTCTTCGTCGAGGCGGTGGCCGTTGTACTTCTGCTTGATCACCGCTCGAGGGTGGATCAGTTGATTAAGGTTGGCCTTGAGCAGGATATAGGCGACCTGAAAGCGGAAAATCTTGATCCCGCCTGCAGTCGAGCCCGAGCAACCGCCGATAAAGCCCAGGTAGAAGAACAGCATCAGCGAGAAATTGCCCCACAGGCTGTAGTCACCCAGAGCAAAGCCCGTGGTCGTTACTACCGAGGTCACGTTGAGCGCGACATGGCGGAAGGCGTCCCACCACGGCATGTTGGTAGTCCACCACAACCAGATGCTGAGCACGAACCAGGTCACGACCAGCAAGCCGAGCAAGCCTTGTACCTGCTGATCCTTGATCAGGGCCTTGCGATGACCGCGCAGGGTGGCCACATACAAGGTAAACGGCAAGCTACCCATGATCATCACGGCAATGGCGACCCAGTGCACCGCCGGTTGCGACCACTTGGCCAGTGACTGGTCGGAGGTCGAGAAACCACCGGTGGAAATGGCCGACATGGCGTGGTTGATCGCATCAAACACGCTCATGCCCGCCCACCAGAACGCCAGGCTGCCCAGAATGGTGATGCCGACGTAGGTGGCGACAATCAGGCGGGCCACCATGTGCGAGCGCGGCATGACCTTTTCGGAGCGGTCAGAGGACTCGGTCTGGAACAGGCGCATGCCACCGATGCGCAGCAGGGGCAAGATGGCTACCGCCATACCGATAAAGCCGATGCCGCCCAGCCAGTGCAGCATCGAGCGCCACATCAGAATGCCGGGGGACATGGTGTCCAGGCCGCTCAGCACGGTGGAGCCGGTGGCGGTAATGCCGGACATGCTTTCAAAAAAAGAATCGGTATAGCTGATGTGCTGCGTCAGCAAAAACGGCAGTGCGGCGAAGATGCACACCACCACCCAGCTGGACACAGTCAGCAGATACATGTCCCGGGGGCGCAGATGCACCTGCTCGGGGCGGCCCGGTATGACCAGCGCCAGGCCGGCAATGAAGGTAATCAGGCTGGCCCACAAAAAGGATGGCAAGTCGCCCAGGTGGTCGTAAATCACCAGGGTCAGCATGGGCACGGCCATGCTGATCGCGAGCGTAATCAGGAAGATGCCGATAATGAAACCGATGATGCGTAATGTCGGCAACGCCATGAAGTCAGCTCGGGGATGAAAGAGGGGCGCCATTCTACCTGTGGTCCGGGCTATGTAAACCGCCAAGCCTTCGGGAGATACCGTTAGAATAGCTGCACATTTTCTTCAGGAGGTGGCCAATGGAGGCTCTCGACGCTTTGCTCAACCGTGTTTCTGCCCCGCGCCTGCTCGATCCGGCGCCAACGGCTGAGCAACGTGAAGTACTTTTCGCCGCCGCCTTGCGTGCGCCGGACCACGGTCAGTTGCGTCCTTACCGGTTTTTGACGGTTGAAGGCGCTGCGCGCAATCAGCTGGGTGAAATCCTCGCCGAGGCCGTGCTGGCCCAAGGTGGCGAAGTGACCCAGGCCGCCCTGGACAAGGCTCGCGCCATGCCCTTGCGCGCCCCTTTGGTGGTGGTAGTGATTGCCCGTTTGCAGGATCACTTCAAGGTGCCGAAGGCTGAACAGCTGATTACCGCGGGCTGTGCGGCCCATGCCATTGAGCTGGCAGCTTATGCCCAGGGGATTGGCGCGGTATGGCGCACCGGCGAGCTGTCGTATGCACCGCATGTGGCCAAGGGTTTGGGGCTGGGTGAGGGCGAGGAAGTGGTGGCGTTCCTGTATTTGGGCACGCCGCAGAACGAGTTGCGCGTTGCGCCCAAGGTGGACAGCGCCGAGTTTGTGCAGGCGTGGTCGGTTAAGTAGCCCTGTACCAATATCCGTAGCAGCTGCCGAAGGAACGAGGCTGCGTTCGGCGGTGTAGCCACCGCAAAATCAGCGCACGCGATTATTCAGTTAAACCGCGGATTCTGATTTTACGATTGCTTTGCAATCGGACGCAGCCTCGTTCCTACGGCAGCTGCTACGCGATCAAATTGCTGCGAAACCTTTACAGGTTACCGTCCGGTTTCAGCGGTAACTCCAGGGTGGCAACAAATCCGCCATCCGGGTGATTGCCCAGCATCAGCCGCCCGCCATGGCGTTCCGCCGCCCGTCGCGCAATGGCCAATCCCAGCCCGTGGCCGGCCGCTGTCTGGCCCGGTGCGCGGAAAAACGGCTCACCCAATTGCGCCAGGTACTCTTCAGCGACCCCCGGGCCATGGTCGCGAACCTTGATGGTGATGTGTTCGCCTTCGCGCTCCGCACTCAGTTCAATCGGCTGGCCAGGCGGGTTGAAGCGCTGCGCGTTGCGCAACAGGTTATCCACGGCGCGCTCGATCATCGTTGGCCAGCCGTTGAGGCCCAACCCCTGTTCGGCTTGCAGCAGTACGGGCTGCTCGGGGGCCAGCATCGAGGCGTCTTTTTGCACGGTGTTGAGCAGTGCATTGAGGTCGACCTGTTCGGCGCTGGCCTGATCGGCATCGACCCGGGCCAGGGTCAGAATCTCGCTGATCAACGATTCCAGCCGGTCGCACTCGCGGGTCAGGCGTGGCCACAGTTTTTCACGTTCTTCAGGCCCGGCGCGTTCAGCCAGGGCCAGAGCGATCTTGAGCCGGGCCAGGGGCGAGCGCAGCTCGTGGGACACATCACGCAGCAGTTGGCGCTGGCTGCCAATCAGGCTTTGCAGGCGGGCACCCATGCGGTTGAAGTCGGTGGCCAGCACGCCAAATTCATCACGTCGCGACGCCAACTGCGCCAGGCTGTTCTGTTGGTAAGTGGTTTGCCCAAGGTCATGCACGGCAACGCGCAGACGCTTGAGCGGGCGGGTAATCGAGAGCGTCACCATCAGGCTGAACAGCGTCAGCACCACCAGCGCAATCCCCAGTGCGCTCAGAGGCCAGATCAGGCTCTGGCGGTGCCAGGCATCCAGTTCCGGGTGCGGAATGCGGTAAATCAGCAAATAGGTTTCGGCGGTTTTCGGGCTGGTGTATTCGACGGTCAGGCGACGCCATGGCAACTGTTCTGTGCCCGGATTCTGGCGGGCTTCCCAGGCGGCTGCCCGACGCGGGAAGGTGCCACGTACCAGCGGGTCGCCACTTTCGTTGAGCACTTGCACGTCGATGTGATAACGGCGCTTGCGCCGTTCAAGGAAATCCTGCGCCGCATCGGCGCCTTGAGTTTCGTAACGCTCGGTCCACTGTTGCGCCAGATTGGCGATCCCGGGATGACGGCTGAGAATCCATGCGTCCTGATTGAGCATATGCCCCAGCAGGATCGACAACCCTGCGACCAGGGCAATCGCCAGCCAGAAGCTGGCCAGAATGCGCCAAAACAGTGATCGCACGGTAATTCCTCACAAGTCATTGATTGAAACGACCAAAGCCCAACGGCGTGAGCCGTTGGGCTTGGTGGGCAGACAGATTATTGCGCTTTTGGCGCTTGCTGTGCTTTCCAGTCCTTAAACTCTTTCATCTCGGCTTGACGCTCGGCGCGTTTCTTTTGCATCTCGTCGAAGCGTTTTTGCTGATCAGGCTTGAGCAAGGCGCGAATATCGCTCTGGGTTTTGTCGTGCTTGGCCTTCATCTCGTCTTTCAGGGCTTTCTGGTCGGCGGCTGGCAGTTTTTCCAGGTACTTCTCGACCAGTTGCTTGCGATCATGCATTTGCTCGCCCATCAGCTTGCCGATCTGCTGGCGCTGCTCGCGGGTGAGGTCCAGCTGGCTGTAAGGGGCGTCGCCGCGACCGTGGTGCTCGCCGCCGTGACGAGGGCCCATCTGGCCGTCACCACCAGGCATGGCCATTGCGACGGTTGGCAGTGCTGCAGCAAACATCAAAGCAATTAGAGTCTTACGCATGGTGTGTCTCCTTTGAATTTGGATTCCGGTTGTTCCGGATGCGCCCAGTTTAGGGAGATCAAGGTCAATCGCTGTCAACCGTGGGTAAAGCTTTGGTAAAGACGGTTTCGCCGGGGATTTACACAGGGTGAGGGCGCTTTTCTCAGACGCTGTAGAAATACCCGCGGCTGCGCAGTGCCACGATGCGCGGGCTGCCATCCGGGTGCGGGCCGATCTTTTTGCGCAGGTTGCTGATATGCATGTCCAGGCTGCGGTCGTACAGGGTCAGCTTGCGGCCCAGGGCGATCTGCGCCAGTTCCTGTTTGTCCAGCGGCTCACCCGGTTGGCGCAGCAGGGCTTCAAGGATGCGGCTTTCAGACACGGTCAGGGTAATGTCGCGCTGGTCGATGGTGACCACGCCGCGCATCGGGCTGAAACACAGGTCGCCCAGCTCCATCTGGCTGGACACCGCCGCCGGGTGGCTGCGGCGCAACACGGCGCGCAGGCGGGCTGTAAGCTCGCGAGGGTCGCAAGGTTTGGCCAGGTAGTCATCGGCGCCCAGCTCCAGGCCCAGGATGCGGTCCAGCGGTTCGCCTCGGGCCGAAAGCATCAGCACCGGCAGATCAGGGTGGTCGTTGCGCAATTGCTTGAGCAGCTCAAGGCCGCTGCCGTCGGGGAGCATGACATCCAGCACCACGGCATCGGGGCTGGACTCTGCCAGCGCCTTGCGGGCGCTGGCACCGTCGTGGCATGCGCGAACCTGAAAGCCTTCCTGGCTCAGCCAACTGACCAGCAGCTCACACAGCTCCTGGTCATCATCTATCAGTAACAGGTCGCTCATGACTTACTCGATTTGACCGGTGCCGGTGCTGTTTGCGCCGGCTGCCGGTAAAGATACAGGTTACGGCAGGACTTGCTTGAACGGCTTGACGCTGACATTGGCATATACGCCAGCGGCAACGTAAGGGTCGGCTTCGGCCCAGGCCTGGGCAGCGTTCAGGGATTCGAACTCGGCCACGATCAGGCTGCCGCTAAAACCGGCAGCGCCAGGGTCATTGCTGTCGATGGCCGGGTGCGGGCCGGCCAGTACGATGCGGCCTTCGGCTTTCAGTTGTTGCAAGCGCTCAAGGTGCGCAGGGCGGGCAGCCAGGCGAGCTTCGAGGGAATTGGCGACGTCTGTTGCAATGATGGCGTAGAGCATGTCAGTCCTTGGTCTTGGGGGTGGTATCAGTCGGGTCGGTGTCATGCAGATGGCGCGACAGGTAAATGCCCTGGGCGATCAGGAACAACACAGTCATGCCCAGGCTGCCGAACACTTTGAAGTCGACCCAGATGCTTTGGTAAGTGAATGCCACGAACAGGTTGGCCGCGCCGCAGAACAGGAAAAACCCGATCCAGGCCACGTTCAGGCGGGTCCAGATGGCATCTGGCAGGCTCAGGGCGTGGCCCATCATGCGCTTGATCAGGACCTTGTCGCCGATAAAGTGGCTGCCGGCAAACGCCAGGGCAAACAGCCAGTTGACCACCGGGGCTTTCCATTTAAGGAAGGTTTCGCTGTGGAAGGCCAGAGTCAGGCTGCCGAATACCAGGCAGGCGATCAGGGTCAGCCATTGGCTTTTTTCGAGTTTGCGTTGCTTGATAAACAGCGCGCCATACACCACCAGCGAACTGATGATCAGCATGGCGGTAGCGCTGTAGATACCGCCGACCGACAGGCTGTGCCCGCCGATTTCGACGATGCGCGGTTCGATTTTGTAAACGATGAAAAACAGTAACAGCGGGATGAAGTCGATGAATTGTTTCACAGTGGCAGCCAGAAGCAGGATGTGGCGGCATAATAACAAACATCAATGACAGCGAAAGCGTCAGCTAGAGGTTATTAAATCCCCGTGGAAATTGACTTGCATTGCCATAGCACGGCATCCGATGGCGCCCTGGCGCCTGCGGTACTGGTCGCGCGTGCGTTCGAGAAAGGTGTGCGAGTCCTGGCCCTGACCGATCACGATACACTTGAAGGCCTCGACGAAGCCCGCGCGGCGGCGCAGGCGCTGGGCATGACATTGGTCAACGGCGTGGAGTTGTCCTGCACCTGGGGCGGGGCGACGATTCATGTGCTCGGCTACGGTTTCGATGTCAACGCCCCGGCGCTGGTCGAGGCCATTGCCAAATTGCACGATGGCCGCTGGCTGCGCGCCGAAGAGATCAGTCGCAAGCTGGCGCTCAAGGGTATGCCTGGTGCGCTTGAAGGCGCACGGGCTATCCAGCAAGCCCTGGGTGACAGCGGCAACGCCCCGGCCCGTCCGCATTTTGCCGATTTTCTGGTCGAGGCCGGTTACGTCAAGGATCGCGCCGAAGCCTTCCGCAAATGGCTGGGGGCCGGCAAGCTGGGGGACGTCAAGCTGCACTGGCCGACCCTGGAAGACACCGTCGCCACCCTGCGCGCAGCAGGCGCCTGGGTCAGTCTGGCGCACCCCTCGCACTACGATTTTACCCGCAGCAAGCGCCGACGGCTGATTGGCGACTATATTCAAGCTGGGGGTCACGCGATTGAAGTGGTCAACGGGTACCAGCCGGCCGATCAGGTTGGCAGCCTGGCGATCCTTGCGCGTGAGTTCGGTCTGCTGGTCAGTGCCGGCAGTGATTTTCATGGTCCAGGAGGGTGGTCCGAGATCGGCGAATACCGTCCGCTTCCGGAAGACTTGCCGCCATTGTGGTGTCGATTCAAATATGACAAACCCACTGCCAACGTCTGAACAGGTAAACACTGTGAGTCAATTTTTCCAGATTCATCCGGAAAACCCACAACCGCGTCTGATCAAACAGGCCGTTGAAATCATCAAAAAGGGTGGGGTGGTGATTTATCCTACCGACTCGTCCTATGCCGTCGGTTGCCAGATGGGTGACAAGGGTGCGATCGAGCGGATCAAGCGCCTGCGCAACCTGGACGACAAGCACAACTTCACCCTGATGTGCTGTGACCTGTCGCAGTTGGGGCTGTTTGCCAAGGTGGATACCGGCATCTTCCGTCTGCTCAAGGCGCATACGCCGGGGCCGTACACCTTTATCCTCAACGCCACCCGCGAAGTGCCGCGCCTGCTGCTGCACCCTAAACGCCGTACCATTGGCCTGCGCGTACCGAGCCATCCGATTGCGCTGGCATTGCTTGAAGAACTGGGCGAACCGCTGATGAGCGTGACCCTGATCCTGCCGGGCGAGAGCGAGCCGATGGAAGACCCGTATGAAATCCGTGATGCCCTGGAAAAACAGGTCGACCTGATCATTGACGGCGGTTTTGGCGGCAACAAGGCCTCCACTGTCATCAGCCTGGTGGACAGTGGTGACCCCGAGATCGTGCGGGTGGGCTGCGGTGATCCTCAACCCTTTATGGTCGAGGCCTGATGTCTGACGTAGAAGCACCTGAGGCCCGGGCCGGTGCCCAGCAAGAACTGTCTCTGGCCATGGTCTATGGCCAGGCGGTCATCGAAATGCCGCAAGACCTGTATATCCCCCCGGATGCACTGGAGGTGTTTCTTGACGCTTTTGAAGGCCCGCTCGACCTGCTGCTGTACCTGATCCGCAAGCAAAATATCGACATTCTCGACATTCCGGTGGCGGAAATTACCCGCCAGTACATGGGGTATGTCGAGCTCATGAAAACCGTGCGCCTGGAGCTGGCGGCCGAGTATCTGGTCATGGCCGCGATGCTGGCCGAGATCAAGTCGCGGATGCTGTTGCCGCGTTCGGCCGAAATCGAGGAGGACGAGGGTGACCCCCGTGCCGAGCTGATTCGCCGCCTGCAGCAATACGAGCGCTTCAAGGCTGCCGCTGAAGGCATTGAGGGGCTCAGCCGGGTAGGGCGCGAGATCTATGTGCCCAAGCTCGATGCCCCCGAAGCACGGGCGCGCAAACTGGTACCGGATGTGGCGCTCGAAGAGCTGCTGATGTCGATGGCCGAAGTGCTGCGCCGCACCGACATGTTTGAAAGTCATCAGGTCAGCCGTGAGGCCCTGTCGACCCGCGAACGCATGAGCGACGTACTTGAGCGTCTCAAGGGGGGTGGCTTTGTGCCCTTTGTCGAGCTGTTTACCGCTGAAGAAGGCAAGTTGGGTGTAGTCGTGACCTTTATGGCCATTCTTGAACTGGTCAAAGAGTCGCTGATCGAGTTGGTACAAAATGAACCCTTCGCGCCGATCCATGTGCGGGCAAGAGCCGAATAAAGAGCTGAAACCATGAATTTGACTGAACCCCGCGAGCTGGCCCCCTTGCTTGAGGCCTTTCTGCTGGCCTCGGGAAAGCCGCAGAGCCTTGAGCGCCTGTTCGAACTGTTTGAAGAGGGCGAGCGCCCGGAACCGCCGGTCTTCAAGAAGGCCCTGGAACTGCTGCGCAAATCCTGCGACGGCCGCGCCTTTGAACTGAAAGAAGTTGCCTCCGGCTATCGCCTGCAGATCCGCGAAAAGTACTCGCCCTGGGTCGGACGTCTGTGGGAAGAACGCCCGCAACGTTACTCGCGGGCCATGCTGGAGACCATGGCGCTGATCGCTTATCGCCAGCCCATTACCCGTGGCGAGATCGAAGATGTGCGCGGTGTGGCTGTCAACAGCCATATCGTCAAGACACTGCTGGAGCGCGAGTGGATTCGCGTGGTGGGTTATCGTGACGTGCCGGGCAAGCCCGCGATGTTTGCCACCACCAAGGGCTTTCTTGACCACTTCAACCTCAAGAGCCTCGATGAATTGCCGCCACTGGCCGAGCTGCGCGAGCTGGAGCCGGATCCTATCCTCGATTTTGACGATGCCCCGGTGCCTGCGCATCTTCAGGCGCTGGCCGACGAAAGCGCCGAGCCGGAAGAGCCGAAAGACGAAACCAGCTTCCGCACCCTGCTGACGGAACTGGACTCGATGGAGGAGGGTCTTAAAACTGACTTTGATGATTTGCTGCGCGACGTTGCGCCAGTTGAAGCTCTAGAGCCTGAGCCTGAGCCTGAGCCTGAGTCCGAGCCGGAAATAGAAGCCCAACCACAACCGCAGCAACCCTCTGCGGCCGAGTTGGCCCGCGAGCGATTGCGCGCTGCGGTTGCTGCACTTGAGCAGCGATCTGCCTTGAGCGACGAAGAGCTTGAGGCTCAGGCCCTGGCCGAAGCCATCGAACAGGAACGCCGCGAGCAGGAAGACTGATGCACTCCCATTAAGGATCCTGGCAAGCCGCGGATTCTGCGGGCAATGCATGACCCGTGGGAGCTGGCTTGCCTGCGATGCAGACGACGCGGACTGTCAGGCACACCGCAGCGATGCCATCGCGAGCAAACCCGCTCCCACACAAATTTCGGAGGGCTGCCATGACTGCAACCAAAGACCCCTGCATCGGTGTCTGCAAGTTCACCGACGACATTTGCCTGGGCTGCGGGCGAACCAAGCGTGAAATCAAGGCCTGGAAGAAACTCGACAAAGACGAAAAACGTGCGGTGCTGGCCGAATCCGCCCTGCGTTTACTGGCGCTTGAGGCCACCGGCCGGCGGAAAACCAAGTGAGCCACGCACTTCGTGACTAGCCTTTGATGCGCAATGGCCAATATCCGCGTATGATTCGCGACCCTCTGGGGCTCAGCAGAGCCCCAAGGCCCATTTTTAACACTTCAGGCGCTCGCCTGAATTGACACACCGGGAGGTGCCCAGATGAAAGATCTCGACCCTAAAGACGGCCAGGAAATTGGCCCGGCAGGCGAAAAACTGCAAAAAGTCCTCGCCCGTATTGGCGTTGGCTCGCGTCGCGACGTAGAGAGCTGGATCAGCCAGGGCCGGATCAAGGTCAATGGCAAGGATGCAACCCTGGGTCTGCGCGTAGACCTGCACGACGCCATCACCATCGATGGCAAGGTGATCAAGCGTGAAGAGGCAGCCGAATCGGTTCGCCGCGTGATCATGTACAACAAACCCGACGGCGAAATCTGCACCCGTGACGACCCTGAAGGCCGTCCGACCGTGTTCGACAAACTGCCGCGTCCAAAAGAAGGCCGCTGGATCAATATCGGTCGTCTGGACATCAACACCACCGGCTTGCTGATGTTCACCACTGACGGTGAGTTGGCCAACCGCTTGATGCACCCTTCGTACGAAATGGACCGTGAATACGCGGTACGTGTGCGTGGCGAAGTGGATGACGACATGATTGCCCGCCTCAAGGCCGGCGTTGTGCTGGAAGACGGTCCGGCGCGTTTCACCGACATCAAGCAGGCGCCAGGCGGCGAAGGCTTCAACCATTGGTACCACTGCGTAGTGATGGAAGGCCGTAACCGTGAAGTGCGTCGTCTGTGGGAATCCCAGGGCCTGGTGGTCAGCCGCCTGAAGCGCGTACGTTTCGGTCCGGTGTTCCTCAACTCCGATCTGCCGATGGGTCGCTGGCGCGAAATGAGCCAGTTCGAAGTGGACATTCTCAGCGCTGAAGTCGGCCTCACGCCGGTTGCCATGCCTGAGATGAACGCCAAGAGCAAAGACAAGCTTGAGCGCATGCAGCGCAAATCCTCGCGCCCTGTGGCCCGTGGTGACCGTGTTGCCCGCGTGCTGCGCCCGGCTGAAGGTGCACCTGTTGCGCCGCGTCCGGCACGCCAGCCGCATATCGAAGGCG
>NZ_WIWL01000178.1:0-55227 GCF_009600105.1 Pseudomonas sp. FSL R10-0056 | reverse complement strand
GCAAAACGCGTCTCAAGCCTGTAAATGTGTAAACGATGTACCCGGTTAGATGTGTAAAGGATGTACCGGTCTCTACACAGCGAATCCTCCAACACCAAGATACATCTGGTCGTGGATGCGTATGGCAGCGACTTCACGTCATTTGCCCCCCCAAGTTCCCCCGCGGATTGCAAACAGGCTCCCAACGCTCCCGGAGGCATGACGGCAGATCACCGATCTTCCGAAAAAGACAACGTTAGCGATGCCATTTTCGAACAAGCCCCACTCCAAGGAATGCACGTGTAGTTTCCATCACGCAAAAAACCACAAGGCATCTCGCCCCCGTGACAAGCGCCTGTACCGTCATCGCAATCCGGTCGATATCACTTTTTATTTATCAAGCAGTAGCGCGGCGATGCCACACGCCTGCCAAGAATTTGCCATCGCTGCTCGCTCCCGCAGACATGCTAACTGGCACCTTAGATACGCATCTCGGGACGATACGTTTTAGAGGGATGAGTAGATATGGAAGATGACAAACCTGAAGGTGCTACGACAACGCGAATCCCCGCATAAGGCGCTACAAGTAGCAACCAGAATGCTGCGCCTTGCCAAAGAGGCGACGGAAACCCGACTAAGGAATCAAAAACTACTTTCTTGCAGGCGAAAAAAAAGGGCTTAGGTAACACCTAAACCCTTGATTTTACTGATTCTCGGCGGGGAACCAGGGATTCGAACCCTGGGAACGCTATTAACGTTCGCCGGTTTTCAAGACCGGTGCATTCAACCACTCTGCCAATTCCCCGATGTTCCGATAAAACGCTTTGCAAAGGTGCAACAGAAGCTAGCCTTGGATAAGAACTCATGGACCTGTTACAGTCGACGGTTTTCAAGACCGTTGCCTTAAACCACTCGGCCACACCTCCTATACGTTGTTTCGGGCGCCATAATACCTGAATGAAACACGTTGTCAAACTCTCTTGATCGCTTGTTTCAGAGCCTCTGCTATGATCTTTGCTACTTAACATTTCTAAACACAGGAGTATCGCCATGCGCGAACAGGATTACGCAGTTAATAGCAGCGTGCAGGCCGAGCAGCTAGAGGTTAGCCGCGTCCTGCGCAATACGTACGGTTTGCTGGCCCTCACCCTGGCTTTCAGCGGTGTGATGGCTTATGTCTCGCAACAGTTGCGGGTCGGCTATCCCAATATTTTCGTTGTGCTGATCGGGTTCTACGGCCTGTTTTTCCTGACCAACAAGTTGCGTGACTCCGCGTGGGGCCTGGTTTCTGCCTTTGCCCTTACCGGTTTCATGGGCTTCTTGCTGGGCCCTATTCTCAACCGTTACCTGGGCATGCAGGGCGGCGCCGAGGTGGTCAGTTCTGCCTTTGCCATGACGGCTCTGGTATTTGGCGGCCTGTCTGCCTATGTATTGATCACTCGCAAGGACATGAGCTTCCTCGGCGGTTTCATCACTGCCGGTTTCTTTGTTCTGCTGGGCGCTACGCTGGCGAGCTTCTTCTTCCAGATCAGCGGCCTGCAGCTGGCTATCAGCGCCGGTTTTGTACTGTTCTCTTCGGTCTGCATTCTGTTCCAGACCAGTGCAATCATTCATGGCGGCGAGCGCAACTACATCATGGCTACCATCAGCCTGTATGTATCGATCTACAACCTGTTTATCAGCCTGCTGCAAATTTTCGGCATCATGAGCCGCGACGACTGATCAACAACCGCTATATAAAAGCCCGCTTCGGCGGGCTTTTTGTTGTCTGCCACAAGCATCTTTGGGCATCTGGCTTTATCATTGCCCCAGATTTGCCGACAGAGCCCACCATGAAATTCGCCATTGCCCTTTATTCAGCGGCCCATGCCCCCTCCTCCCGTCGAGCCTTGCGCTTTGCCGAGGCAGCGCTGGCAGGCGGCCATGAAATTGTCCGTTTGTTCTTCTATCAGGACGGTGTTCATATTGCCTCGAGCAATATCGTCACGCCGCAAGACGAGCAGGACCTTGCGCAACAATGGGCAACTTTTGTCAGCCAGCACCAACTCGATGGTGTGGTCTGTATTGCCGCTGCCTTGCGCCGCGGTGTACTCAATGAAGACGAGTCCGCACGCTATCAGCGCCCCGGGGTCAATGTTCATGCACCCTGGGAGTTGTCCGGACTGGGCCAATTGCACGATGCCATTCAATCGGCCGATCGATTGATCTGTTTCGGGGGACCTTGAAATGCCCAAGTCACTATTGATTATCAGCCGTCAGGCACCGTGGTCGGGGCCCGGCGCCAAAGAAGCACTGGATATCGTGCTGGCAGGCGGTGCATTTGATTTGCCGATTGCCCTGCTGTTTATGGATGACGGTATTTTTCAGCTGCTGGCGACTCAAAATGCCGCAGCCATCCAGCAGAAGAATCTAACGGCCAATCTGCAGGCCCTGTCCATGTTCGGCGTTGACGATCTGTTTGCCTGCAACCACAGCCTTGACGAACGCGGCATCTCAACCGAGGGGCTTGCGGCAATTGATGTGCAGCCCTTGTCGACTGAAGCTGTCCGCGCTCTTATTGACCGTTATGACCAAGTGATCACCCTCTGATGTCGACTCTACATGTTGTGAGCCACTCACCATTTTCTGACATACGCCTGAGCAGCTGTCTTCGCGTGTTAGGCAGCGACGATGCCCTTTTGCTCTGTGGCGACGCGGTGTATGCCCTGCAGCTTCAAGGCACTGCTCTCACAGCCCTGACTGGAAAAACCGTATTTATCCTTGAAGAGGACTTGCAGGCACGCAACCTGGAATGTCCGCCATGGGCGGCCTGCGTTGATTACCCGGCTTTCGTCGAGCTGTCGATTCGTTACGACAAGGTCAACAGCTGGCTATGAATACGCTCACCCTCAACGGTAAAAATATCGAGCTGGACAAGGACGGTTATCTGCTCGATCTCAACGACTGGTCCGCTGATGTTGCTCAGGCACTGGCGGCGCAGGCAGGTATTGAGTTGAGCGCCGAACACTGGGAAATCCTCGAGTTGTTGCGCAGCTTTTATCAGGAGTTCGAGCTATCGCCTGCCACTCGCCCTCTGATCAAGTACACGGCACTCAAATTGGGTCCAGAAAAGGGCAATAGCCTGCATCTCAACCGACTGTTTAACGGCACCCCTGCCAAACTCGCCGCCAAGCTGGCGGGCCTGCCCAAACCGACCAATTGCCTATGAACACTCCCGCTGCGCTGACACTTGAAACTCCCGCCGAACACCCTTTTGCGCAATTTGTACGCATCCTGGGCAAAGGCAAACGGGGTGCCCGCAACCTGACTCGGGAAGAAGCCCGCGAAGCCATGGGCATGCTGCTTGACGACAAGGCAGAAGACACGCAACTGGGCGCCTTCCTCATGTTGCTGCGGCATAAAGAAGAAAGCGCAGAGGAAATGGCCGGTTTTACCGAGGCCGTCAGGGAGCGACTGACACCTCCCGCGATCAAGGTCGACATTGACTGGCCGACTTACGCCGGTAAAAAACGCCACCTGCCCTGGTACTTGCTGGCAGCCAAGTGCCTGGCACAGCACGGTGTACGCATTTTCATGCATGGCGGCGGCGCCCATACGGCGGGCCGAATGTACAGCGAGCAGCTTCTCGACGCGCTGGCCATTCCACTGTGTCGCAACTGGCAAAGTGTCAACGAGGCCCTGGATACGGGGAATCCGGCCTTTATGCCGCTGCAGGACTGGGCGCCACAATTGCAACGCATGATCGATCTGCGCAACACCCTCGGGCTGCGCTCGCCGATTCATTCATTGGCTCGCATACTCAACCCGCTGGGTGCGCGCTGCGGCCTGCAAAGCATCTTCCATCCGGGCTATCAAAGCGTGCATCGCGAAGCCAGCGGCTTGCTGGGTGACACCAGTATTGTGATCAAGGGTGATGGCGGCGAAGTCGAAATCAACCCCGATAGCGCAAGCCATCTTTACGGCACTACAGCTGGTGTTGACTGGGATGAAGAATGGCCAGCACTGTCTTCACAGCGCCATGTCAAACCAGCGTCGCTAGACCCTGAACACCTCAAGGCGTTGTGGCGTGGAGAAGTCCAGGACAGCTACCCGCAACTGGCCTTGCTGTCGACCATGGCCCTGGCATTGCGCGGCCTGGGCACACCCCGGGCGCAAGCTTTTGAACTGGCTCAGCATTACTGGGACAACCGCAACAAGGCGATTTAAGCCCAAGGCCAACCACCTCAACACGCTTGTTTACGAGAGCCCAAGATGCTTATCCCCTACGACCAGCTTGAACCCGACACCCTCACCCGCCTGATCGAGGACTTTGTGAGTCGCGACGGCACGGACAACGGCGATGACACTCCCCAAGAAACCCGTGTACTACGGGTTCGACATGCATTGAGCAAAGGCCAGGCAGTAATTTTCTTCGATCTGGAAAGCCAGCAATGCCAACTGATGCCCAGGCACGCGGTACCGAAGGAATTTTTTGATTAAACCTTGGCCGAAGATCCGGTTGCCTGCTGCCCGACGGGCTGGTTTTTTATCCGCTCATAAATTTCCGAGCGATGCACGCTGATATGCCTGGGAGCTTCAATCCCCAGGCGCACGTTGTTGCCGTTAACGGCGATGACAAACAGCGTTATATCTTCCCCGATTGAAAAATGCTCTCCGACGGTTCGACTCAGTATCTGCATGGCTCTCATCCTCAAGGGTGGGGAGCCACAAAGACTGCACGGCATAAAAACCGGCTTCAATACTTACAAGTTAATTCAGTTACAACCTACTGCATACAAGGCTTATTCCTACGTACTCCCTACGGAATTTTCCCTTTACGAGGGGGTAAAACGCGGTCCCAGCAAGATGATGGTCGCGCCAATCACGCACAGTCCTACCCCGAGCCAATCTGAGCCCAGTGGCCGGATACGTTCCACTACTGCCAGCCAGGCAATGGATGTCACGATGTAAATCCCGCCATAGGCCGCATAGGCCCGCCCGGCATAGGCTGCCTCAACCTTGGTCAGCAGCAGGGCAAACAGCACCAGGCTCAGAATAGCGGGCAAAGCCCACCAGGCACTTTTGCCCTGACGAAGCCACATCCAGAACCCGTAGCAGCCTGCAATTTCAAACAGGGCAGCCAAAAAAAACCAAACGTAATTGAGCATGTGCAGTGTTTCCAGGTGGGCAGCGCGCCACCCTACCTGCGCACCTGCCACCGATCAAGGCAGAACTGTTTTTGAGTACGGCATGAAAAAAGTTGAATTATTCATCGAGCTGGAGAGTCGGATTTTATAAGCACTGCCCATCCTTGTTCCTGAAGCGGCGCCCCGTAAAACTGAACGTTGGCGGAACACCACAAAAAGGAAATGCTCATGACCACAATTCTTCTGATCGTCCTGATTTTGCTGTTAATCGGCGGATTACCTGTGTTTCCGCACTCCAAAAGCTGGGGCTATGGCCCCTCAGGGATTATCGGTACCGTACTGGTTGTACTGTTGATATTACTGTTGCTCGGCAAGATTTGACCCAATAAAAAAGAGGCCCTGAGGCCTCTTTTTTATTTAACTGGCTGATTATTTCGGATCAGCCACACCTGCGGTGTTGTCCAGCAGGCTCTTGGTCGCGGTCTGCAGGAAGGATTCGAGCTTTTTCTTCAGCTCGGTCGCTTCAGGCGAGTCAGTGACCACGGTCGCTTCAGGGTTGGCACCCAATTTGTACTGCCAAACCTTGGCCGGCATGTCTTTAGGCTGCACCAGCAAGTGGTCGTCACTGATGATCGCCACGGTCTGGTCACTGCCAGACGGCTTGATCACACCACTGCCCTTGTCACCCTCAGGCAGAGTCAGCAGGTCACGGCCCCAGCATTGCTGACGGAACTCACCACCCAGACGCCCCATGATGGTTGGCACGATGTCGACCTGAGTGCCCACGATATCAGTGCGTGTACCAAACTTCTCCTGGATGCCAGGACCGATCAGCAGCAACGGCACGTTGAAACGCCCCAGGTCCATCTCGGAAATCTGCTGCTCGTTACCGAAACCGTGATCGCCCACGATCACAAACAGGGTTTCCTTGAAGTAGGGTTCTTTGCGCGCTTTTTCGAAGAACTGCCCCAGCGCCCAGTCGGAATAACGCATCGCCGTCAAATGCTCGTTGAGCGAACCGCGATCGGTTACCGGCTCGACCGGCAATGGCGTAGGCAAGGCATACGGCGTGTGGTTGGACAGGGTTTGCAGCAGCGCATAGAAAGGCTCTTTGCCTTCACGCTTTTTCAGCTCTTCCAGGCCGCGGTTGAACATGTCCTGGTCGGACACACCCCAGGTAGGATCAGAGAACACCGGGTCAACGAAATCGTTACGACCTACAAAAGTGGTCATGCCCTGGTTACTGAAGAAACCAGACTGGTTGTCCCAGGCAAAGTCGCCGTTGTAGACATACACGTCATCGAACTTGCGGGCGCTGAGCAGTTCCGGCAAGCCGGACAGCTTGTGGCTGCCTTCCGGGGTCTGCATCAGGTATTCAAAACCCGGCAGGTTCGGGAAGCACGCCATGGTGGCAAACATGCCCTGGTGGGTATGGGTGCCGTTGGAGAAGAAGCGCTCGAACAGCAAGCCTTGCTTGGACAGCTCATCGAAGTACGGGGTGATATTGCCCGGACGACCCAGCGCACCGACCGAGTGACCGGCGAAGCTTTCCATCAGGATTACGACGACGTTCTTGATAGGCAGGGTTTTTTCCGCAGGCGGCGTGGTATCGCGACGCACAGGAGCGGTATCAGGATCAACCAGCTTGTCATTTTCAGTCAGCAGCATGTCGCGCACGGTCTGCGTCGCTACGGGCTGCTCAAGGGTAGCCTTCCAGATATTGGTGCGATCGTCACCGAAGCGGCTTTTCGCAGCGGCAATCAATGACAGAGAGCCGTTGAGCCCCAACTGATTGGCGAAGTTGGAGTCGGTTGTGTAGGCATCACCCCAACGCAGCGGAGGACCCTGACGCAATGTGCCACGGGCCAGGACCACACACACCAGCAGCAGCACGACAAATACCGCTGCACGGCCGTACCAGGGCGCCACCGCACGCGAAGTGCCAGCAGCCGCGCGGGTAGCGCTGGAACGGGTCACGCGGTCGGCGCCGCGGAAGGCAAAGTACAAAATGACAGTGCCGACAGCCCAGGACAGCAGGTAACGCACCACCGGGAAGCCATACCAAAGCATGCTCATCACGGTTTTCGGGTCTTCCTTCACATACTGGAAAACCAGACCGTTAAGACGCTGATGGAACTCACGGTAGAAGTCCATCTCCATCAGGCCCAAAAACAGCGCCAGGCTGGATGCTGCAGTCAGCCAGAAACGCAGCACACCGCGCATGGCCATGGCCTTGACACTGAGCACCGCCAGCAGCAGCGGAATACTGAAGTACACGACAATCCGGGCGTCAAAGCGCAGACCGTTGCCGAAGGCTTCAAGGAACGTCGATGCCGGGGTGTCGAGGATCATTTCCCGGTTGTAAACCAGCAATGCCACCCGCAACAGGGTGAACATCACCATCATGATCAAGGCACAGAGCAGCGTAAACGCCAGATGCGATTTGACGGTCGGTTGCAACACACGCGTGGCCGCGTGCTGTTGGCTTGGGGCGTCCGGGTTTGCCATGTCGTTTTAGGACCCATTGGTTCAAGTTGAAGTGGCTTTATCACCGGTGGCTTGCCACGGGTGCATCGCTCTTTAATTACACAGATTTTGACCCGAGACCCACCAGAAACGCCTGAACTGAGGCGTTTACGAGTAGACAGGCAAAATTTTGCGTGCGAATTGTCTTAAAGGTACCGTGAAAATTTCGTGCAGAGCACATCTTGAAACATAAGAAAGGGCGCTCATTCCCTGTGGGAGCGGGCTTGTTAGCGATTGGAGCAACGCGGTCCAACTTTAAACCGCGTCGCCTGCATCGCGGGTAAGCCCGCTCCCACAGTTCTACAACTGACGCCCTGCCTTGCTACTGCACAGCCTCAGTCGTTGCTTGGCTTGTTGATAGCCTGCAAAACATATTGCGGCAAGGCGAAAGCACCGATATGAACTTCCGGATTGTAGTAGCGGGTCACGATACCGCTACCGGCAAAACGTTGACGCAGGGTCTCAAGCGGCAACTTGCGATAGCTCGCATCAGTCGAACCCCAGGCGAAGGTCATGGAGCCGCCGATATAGGTAGGCACGGCAGCCTGGTAGAAATGCCAGTCAGCAAACAGGCTGCGCATGCGCCCGGCGGTGGTCTGCACTTCCTGCAACTGCATAAATGGCGTGCCGTTCTGGGTGACCAGTACACCCCCTTCATTCAGGCAACGGTGGCAAGCCTGGTAGAAGTTCTCGGAGAACAGCACTTCGCCCGGCCCGATCGGGTCGGTGGAATCCGAGATGATCACGTCGAATTTTTCTTCGGTGGTGGCGACAAAGCGCATGCCGTCGTCGATTACCAGGTTCAGACGTGGATCGTCGTACGCACCCTTGGAGTGGTTGGGCAGGAACTCTTTGCACATGTCCACCACGGTGCCGTCGATCTCGACCATGGTGATGTGCTCAATGCCAATGTGCTTGGTGACTTCGCGCAACATGCCGCCATCACCACCGCCAATGATCAGCACGCGCTTGACCACACCGTGGGCCAGGATCGGCACATGGGTAAGCATTTCGTGGTAGATGAATTCGTCCGCTTCGGTGGTCTGGATCACGCCGTCCAGAGCCATTACGCGGCCCATGACCGGGTTTTCGAAGATCACCAGATGCTGGTGATCGGTTCGCACTTCATGGAGCAGCTTGTCCATGCGAAAGCGTTGGCCATAGCCTTCGTAAAGGGTTTCGAGATAGTGGTTGTCAAGCGATTCGGCCATGGGTAGTCCCCTTGAATGCTGGTGGCAACGGACGGTCACCCGCCCATGATCGACAGCCAAACCTCATACCGCTATCGCGACACGGGTCCAACTGCCCAAGAAAGGCGCGCATTCTACGTCGAGGAACATGACAGGTCGAACCTTGACGCCGACAATCTAAGCGGGCAACCACGATTTACCGTCGCTGCCCGCTGGCAAGCAGCTCAAATACGCACATTGCCCCGCGGCCCGGCGATGGCCCAAATCACCAGTCCCAGTACCGGCAGGAACAGAATCAGCAGCACCCAAAGCACTTTCGCGCCCGTCCCGGCGCCGCTTTTGATTACGTTGATGATGGCCCAAATATCCAGGGCCAGAATAATCAGACCGATCAGACCATTAAACGTTGAACCCATGATGACGCTCCCGATTGAGTACTTGTGCTCATAGGATAGTCACCCACGGCCAGGGTTCCGTTTTTTATTGCAGCAGCCAGGGTTTCAGACGTGGACGGCAACCTTGAGGGCTTCCAGCGATGGCGCAGCGGCGATGCCGACTTCGGCACACAGTTCCAGCACGCGCGGCACGTCATTGCCGTAAACCAGCACCACCTGGATTTCGTCGTCCAGCGGCTGGCTCAGGTTGACCAGCACATAACCGCCCTGCTCCGGGCTCATGCTGCCCATCTGGATCTGGATGCGGTTGAGCGCGGTCAGCGCTTCGGTCTTGGCCAATTGCTTTGGCTTGATATTGAACGCTACATCAGGACCGAAAGAGGCGACGATCTGGGCAAACAGGTCCATCCAGGTATCGGCCTGGAACAACACAGTTTCCGGCAAGCTGCCCACCACAACCCATTCACCCAGCGGGATCGGGAAGCTGTCGTCGTAGTTGATGTCCGGGTTGGCAAGCAGAAATGCTGCCTGATCGGCGTAGGCTTGAGCCGCCTCGTCCGCGATGGAGGCGATTTCGTCGTCGCCCATGCACCCAGAGCTGATTTTGCTGATGAGTTCAACGAGAGTGGTTTTCATGGGCGAGGCCTGTCACAAGGAAAATTAAGGGCGCGCAGGATATATCAATTGCGCCCTTCAAGGGGCGATCAGCCCAACAGCTTCTCAAGTTGCGCCACGGTTTCGGCTGCGCCCATGGTCCTGGCGGCATCCAGGGCGGTGATGCCATTGGCGTCCTTGGCTTTTGGATCGGCGCCCTTGCTGATCAGGTAATCGATGATTTCCCCACGATTGAACATGGCGGCCATCATCAGCGCTGTACGGCCATCAAATGATGCGCCTTCAACTTGTGCGCCACCTTCAACCAGGGTCTTGACCATTTCCAGGTCGCCCTTGAAGGCAGCACCTGCAATCGGGCTCTGGCCATTGTCATTGCGGATCTCGGGGTCGGCATTGTGCTCAAGCAGCACCTTCACCGCTTCAACGTGGCCGTGATAGCTGGCCAGCATCAACAGGGTATCGCCCTTGTGGTTGCGCAAATTGGCCGGCAAGCCCTTGCTCAGCAAGGCTGCCAGCATTGCAGCATCACCATCCCGTGCCTTGTTGAACACCTGCTCGGCAAAGTCGGCGGCCTCTTCCGGGGTCATCTGGCGGCTCTGGTCTGCTGGCTTGTTCTCTGACATGTAAGGTTCCACCCTGGCTACAAAAAAAACCTAGTTTCCTGAGACGCAGACACGGTGTCACCCCTTTTTTGCTCAATACACCCATAGGAACAATCAATCAGCTGCCTGAGCCTGATACCGACTGGGCAAAATGCAGGATGCACGATGGCCACTCATGCAAAATGCACGACAAATGCTTTTTGCATAAATTATAAGCTGTTGATTTATATGGGTTTTTTAAAAAAAGAATAGTGGCACAATCACTGCAATCTCTACTCCATACAAGCATTCAAGCGCTAATGGAGCTGAACATATGAGCCTGATCCAGGAAAAATTCGCATCGTTGTTCTCCAACCACACTGTCACCGTTAAACCCCGCCCGGATGGCGGCGTGCTGCTGACATTGTGTGACAACGAAGGCAAACAGACCCAGCGCACACTTTCTTACACCCAACTGCATACCGCCGAGGAACTGACCTGGGCCATCAGCGCGATTCGTCGTGACCTGGCAGGCACTGCCAGTGAATTGCCGACCATTTCGCTGCTGCAAAGCCAGCATCGTTTTGCCCTGCCGACCTATCACACCCGCTAAATCCAAGGGTAGTGCAAAGCAGTCCGCGATAGAGAACGGCATGACTGTGGGAGCGAGCAGGCTCACTCCCACAGCAGTGTTGTTTTAATTGCGGCAGGGTCAATCTCGGCAAAACTGCTCACGGTTTTATGTCCCGCCAGTTCCCCACCCTCACGGGCCAGGCCGCAGGTCAGCATGCCGGCCGCCTGTGCAGCATCGAGTTCTTCAACGATATCCGACAAAAACAGGATCTTCCCGGCCGGGCAGCCTATGGCCTCGGTAATGTGGCGATAGGATTGCGCCTCACGCTTGGGCCCGGAGGTGGTGTCAAAGTAGCCACTGAACAGTGGCGTCAGGTCACCCGCCTCGGAACAGCCAAAAATCAGCTTTTGCGCCTGTATCGAGCCTGACGAGTAGACATACAGGTCATACCCTTTGGCATGCCACTCGCGCAGCGCTTCGACCGCGTCCGGGTAAACATGGCCCTTAAGCTCACCCGCGGCGTATCCCTGCTTCCAGATCATCCCTTGCAAGGCCTTGAGTGGTGTGGCCTTGCGGTCTTCGGCCAGCCATTGCTGGAGGATCTCGATGACCCGTTCGACATCGGCCTCAGGCTCGCCGCTATCCAGGCGTACTGCGCCCAGCTGCATGGCCACTTCAGGGTCTTCGGCATGCTCGCGCACAAACCCGGGCAGATGTTTGGCCGCATACGGAAACAACACGTCAAATACGAAGCTGACAGCGCTGGTGGTGCCTTCGATATCGGTCAGGATGGCTTTGATCGGCATGGGAGATCCTTAGTCTTCGAGGCGCGGGAAGCGTTCAGCGATGTCTTCGCCGGTAAAGTTGGCAACCCAGCCTTCCGGGTTGTTGAACAGGCGGATGGCGACAAAATGCGGATGCTCACCCATGTCGAACCAGTGCGGCGTGCCTGCGGGTACTGAAATTAGATCGTTCTTTTCGCACAACACCGCATACACATAGTCGCCAATATGTAGCGTAAACAAGCCACGACCGGCGACGAAAAAACGCACTTCATCTTCGCCATGGCGGTGCTCGTCGAGGAATTTGGCGCGCAATTCGGCTTTTTGCGGGTGATCGCTGTTGAGACTGATCACGTCCACGGTGACATAACCACCCTCGCTCATCAGCCGGTCAATCTGCACGCGATAGGCGTTGATCACTTCATCCTGACTGGCCCCCGGCTGGATCTGCGTGGCGGCCTGCCAGCGGTCAAAGCGCACGCCCTGCTCGGCCAGTGTTGAAGCGATATCATCAAAATGGGTGAGCACCTTGTTGGGGAGTTCCGGGCTCGATACGTGATAAACGGACAAACTGCTCATGGGGCGTGGTTCCTCGGCTTCGGCGCGCATTCGGCTTTTACAGGCCGTTCAGGCAGACCGTTCAAATCAGGGTGTGAGCTTCTTCACGGTGAAGTCAGCGTTAACGATTGAGTATTGCGCGAGCTTTCAGTTCGCATTCAAACAAAAACTCGAAGGCTTCGATCTGGCGCAAGGCGTCGCTCATGCGCGCACCCCAGGTGTACAGGCCATGCCCGCGAATCAGATAACCCACGCAGTCTGGGTGTGCTTCCAGCCATGGCTGGACCTTGGCCGCCAGACGCGCGATGTCCTGGTCATTGTCAAAGATTGGCACCCGCACCCTGGACTCATGGGTCGAAACGCCGCTGAAGGCCTTTTGCAGTTCGTAGTCTTCAAATTCGATGCTGTCAGCCGGCGTCAGGCGCGACAGCACCGTGGCATTCACCGAGTGAGTGTGCAGCACTGCGCCAATTTCGGGGCGCCAGCTATACAGCTGGGTATGCAGCAGGGTTTCGGCGGACGGTTTCTTGCCCGGCTCGAGGCTGTTGCCCGCCAGATCAGTGGCCAGTACATCGTCCGGGCCCAGTTGGCCCTTGTGCTTGCCCGAAACCGTCAGCAGCGCCTGGCTGGCCGAAAGCCGGGTGGAATAGTTGCTGCTGGTGGCCGGTGACCAGCCGCGCGCATATAAAAAGCGCCCGGCTTCAATGATTTCCAGGCTCAGGTGTTCACGGGTAAGGCTCATGGCCTGTCCTCTTGCAGTCGGGTGGCAATGATAACGGCTGCAGCCAGCGCTGCGACGCTCGCCATACTAAAGGTGAAAGCGGGGCCCAGGGTGTTCCAGCTGTAACCGGAGTACAGCGCCCCCACGGCGCCACCGATACCGGCCAGCGTGGCGTACAGGGCCTGGCCCTGGCCTTGCTGGCCGGGACCGAAACTGCGTTGCACAAAGGTCATGGCCGAGGCATGAAAACTGCCAAAGGTGGCGGCGTGCAGCAGCTGCGCCAACAGCAACACCCACAGGTGCTCGGCAAAAGACCCCAGCAACAGCCAGCGCAAGGCAGCGAGGATAAAACTGAACATCAGCACCCGGCGCACGGAAAATTTCAGCAGGATACGGCGCATGGCCAAAAACATCAGCACTTCGGCCACCACTCCCAGGGCCCAGAGCAAGCCGATCACACCACGGCTATAGCCGAGGTGTTCCAGATGCAGAGTCAGAAATGTGTAGTACGGGCCGTGGCTCATTTGCATCAGCGCCACACAGGCATAGAACGCCAGCACGCCCGGGCTGAACAGTTGCTTCAAGAACCCGCCTTCCACCTGCTTGCGGCCCAGGCTGGAGGGCTGCGCATTGGGCACCCACAGGCTGCACAGCACAATGCCAGCCATGATCACGAGCAGCGCCACCGGGTAGATATCCAGGCTCAGCCATTCGAACAGGCGGCCCAGGATCACCACGGTAAGGATAAAACCGATCGAGCCCCACAAACGAATCTGACTGTAACGTTCAGGCTGCTCACGCAAGTGGGCAAAGGTAATGACTTCAAACTGCGGCAACACCGCATGCCAGAAGAACGCATGCAGCGCCATCACCAGCGCCAGCCAGGCATAGCTCTGGCTGACAAAGATCAGGGCAAAACTGCACAAGGTGCAGAGCGCACCCAGACGCACGATCAGCAGACGCTGACCGCTGTAGTCCCCCAGCCAGCCCCACAGGTTGGGCGCAACGCAGCGCATCAGCATCGGGATGGCCACCAGTTCGCCAATACGCGCACTGGAAAACCCCAGGTGATTGAAGTACAGCGCCAGAAACGGCGCTGTGGCACCCAGCAAGGCGAAATAGAAAAGATAGAAGCCTGACAGACGCCAGTAAGGAAGTGTCGCCACGGCCGTCAGACCGTGACGCTCAACAATCCTTGCATTACAACTGGCCCAGTACGGGCGTGCTGACGCGTACGTCGGCGTTCTGGCCGCGATGACGCAACAGGTGATCCATCAGCACAATGGCCATCATGGCTTCGGCAATCGGCGTGGCACGGATACCCACGCACGGGTCATGACGACCCTTGGTAATCACGTCCACCGGATTGCCATGCACGTCGATCGAGCGGCCCGGGGTGGTGATGCTCGAGGTTGGCTTGAGCGCCAGGTGGGCAACGATCGGCTGGCCAGACGAAATACCGCCCAGGATGCCGCCGGCGTTGTTGCTCAGGAAACCTTCAGGGGTCATCTCGTCGCGATGCTCGGTGCCGCGCTGGGCAACACTGGCAAAACCGGCGCCGATTTCAATACCTTTTACGGCATTAATGCTCATCAGCGCATGGGCCAGCTCGGCATCCAGACGGTCGAAAATCGGCTCGCCCAACCCCGGGATCACGCCTTCGGCGACCACGGTGATTTTGGCGCCAACCGAGTCCTGGTCACGGCGCAGTTGATCCATGTAGGCCTCAAGCTCCGGCACTTTGTCCGGGTCAGGGCTGAAAAAGGCGTTTTGTTCAACCGAGTCCCAGGTCTTGAACGGGATTTCAATCGGGCCCAGCTGGCTCATATAACCGCGAATCACGATGCCTTGGGTGGCCAGGTACTTTTTCGCGATGGCACCGGCGGCCACACGCATGGCCGTTTCACGCGCCGAACTGCGCCCGCCACCGCGGTAATCGCGCTCGCCGTACTTGTGGTGATAGGTGTAATCAGCGTGGGCCGGGCGGAACAGATCCTTGATCGCCGAGTAATCCTTGGACTTCTGGTCAGTGTTACGGATCAGCAGGCCAATGGCGCAGCCAGTGGTGCGGCCTTCAAACACCCCGGAGAGGATTTCAACTTCGTCGGCCTCCTGGCGCTGGGTGGTGTGGCGGCTGGTGCCGGGCTTGCGTCGATCCAGATCACGTTGCAAATCTTCAAGGGACAGCTCCAGCCCTGGCGGGCAGCCATCAACAATGGCGACCAACGCCGGACCATGGCTTTCGCCAGCGGTGGTGACAGTGAACAGCTTGCCGTAGGTATTGCCGGACATGCAGGGCGCTCCGCGAAAATCAGCCGATAAAGTTCAGCCCGGGATCAGTTCAAGTCTTGTTGCAACACAACAGATGTTGAACAGATCCCAGATAACCAAAAGCGCCAGTATACGCAGGCTACCTCTGTAGTTCATCCTCGAACCTTACTCATCCGGGTTTGTCCAACCGGCACACTAGACAATGATGGCGCTATGATGCTGCGAATACTTTTATTAGCACTGACCCTGTTTGGCTTTGGCACCCAGGCCCTGGCGGCCCCGCTCTCCAATGTCTTGCTGCGGCCCATTGAGCTCGATACCGGCTCCGGCACGTTGTATGGCTCGCTGGTTTTGCCCAAGAGCGACAAGCCCGTACCCGTGGTGCTGATTATTGCCGGTTCCGGCCCGACTGACCGCGACGGCAACAACCCTATCGGCGGGCGCAATGACGCCCTGAAAAAACTGGCCTGGCGCCTGGCCCAGAGCAATATTGCCAGCGTCCGCTTCGACAAGCGCGGCATCGCCCAGAGCCAGCCTGCCGGGCCTGACGAGCAAAAGCTCAACTTCGATCAGTATGTGTCCGACGCCGTGGCATGGGGCGAGAAACTCAAAAGCGACCCGCGCTTTGGCAAGGTGTTTGTACTCGGGCACAGTGAAGGCGCAATGATCGCCAGCCTGGCAGCCCCACAAATCGGTGCTGCCGGCGTGGTTTCGATTGCCGGTACAGGGCGCCCGGTGGGCGTGCTGTTGCGCGAGCAACTGCAACGCAATCACCTGCCACCTGCCCTGCTCAAGCGCAGTTTTGAGCTGATCAGCAGCCTGGAAGCCGGCAAGACCGACGACAAGGTGCCCAAGGATCTGCAAGTGATCTTCCGCCCCAGCGTGCAGCCGTACATGACCAGCCTGCTGCGCCATGACCCGGCAGCCGCTTTCGCCGCACTGAAAATGCCGGCCATGATCATTCAGGGCACCCACGACATTCAGGTAGAGGTCAAGGATGCCCGCCTGCTCAAGGCCGCCAAGCCCGATGCCGTACTGACACTGATCAATGGCATGAACCACGTAATGCGCATCGTGCCAATGGACATGAAGCGCCAGGTGCAGTCCTATAACGACCCCAATCAGCGTCTGGCAGGCGAACTGGGCGACCGAACTGTGCGCTTTATCACGAAAGTCAATGCGGGCCAGCCCTACAGTACTGCGCACAACGGCCGATAAACCGGTGTCGGCCGTCTTTGCTTGGCTGACATCCAGCACAGGATCGAGCCGTTATGAGCGACACCCCAACACAACCCGCCGGGCCCGAGGCACCGGAAGTGCCCGAGGCCCCGCCGCTGCCTTGGGCCGATGTGCAGCCCGAGCATTTGCGCATGCTGCGCCTCGCCCCCCTGCCCACTGACCGCAACACCGGGGCACGGCCGTTACGCTTTGTGCAGTTTGGCCACGCCACACGCCACAGCAAAGACCTCAGCCTGCTGCGCATGACCATCACCCTGCCGGGCCAGCGCGTGCGCAGCGAACAGAACCAGCTTGACCTGTGGGTCGACCATAGCACCCACCGCGTGCGTTTCAGCCCTGAGCGCGGTTTGCAAGTTGAACCGGCGAACCGCGGGATCGGCCGTTTTCTGCTGGCTCAGGCCGCGTTGTGGGCGCAGAAAAAATGGTCGCACTACCGCGTTGACGGCACCGACCTGGCCAGCCGGGACGCCCTGAATGAAGACAGCCGCCTGCGCCGCGATCATGTTTTGCGGGTGCAGGGCTTTGATGTGGTGTATGCCGACGCCCAGTTTCTCAAGGCACGGATCGAAGACGTGCAAGTGGGCGAGTTGCTGGACAGCTGGAATGGCGAAAAGCTTCAGTTCCTCGACATTCTTGAGACTGCGCAAATGCTCCAGCAAGCCGAACAGAACTTGCAGGAACAAGAGGTAAAACTGCGGGAAAAAGAAGAAAAACTCGGCAGGTACCAGCGCGAAGAAATGGGCCTGCGCTTTACCATCACCTGCCTGGTAGCCTTTTCGGTGTTCCAGGCAGGGTTGTTGATCTGGATTGCGACGCACCGCTGATGGTACCCACCCGCTGCACAGGGTCACTATGGGTTACGGATAGCCAAGACCTGTTCCCCTGGGGTAGCGCAACGCCCCCGGCTGGCTGCCATCGGCCAGGGCAAAAATATCAACCGGCAAACGCCCCACGGGGACGCTCCGCCCCAGCATGACATCCACAGCAGCCGGCAAGGCTGGCCCCAGCAGACCTCGGTCATACCCCCTGGACGAGTAGGTCGCCAATGTGGCGCCGGCGATATCGTCAAATTCCACCACATCGTAGGGCGAGTTCATCGTCAGATGAATAGCCAGCTTGCCGCGGGACGTGGCGTATTCCATGGCACAGCGCAGCCATTGCAAACTGCTCTGCACGGTTGCTCCTGACAACAACTGATCGGCATGCGCATTTCGCACGACAGCACTGACACCGATTGAAGAGGTACCGAGAATCACCGTTTCTGCGGCGTTGATCGCCCGCTTTATCTCAACCCAGCCAACGCCTCTCAGCGCCTTGCCTGTCAACAGGAGCGCAGGATAGCCGGCCTCCTCGAACCTGCGGCGCAAGGCTTCGGCCTGCTCATTCCTCGGGGTCAGGATCAAGATCCGCGCGCACTGGTTCTTCAGAGGCAACACGGCGCACTGATTACGAATCAATGTAATGGATTGCGCGGTAATACGTTGCTCGAGCGCACGATGTGCCGGGCTGCCAATTATATTCAACTCAGGTCGAGGCCTGGCGCCCTGCTCGGCGGTAATCCCGTTGCGCAACTTCATTCGCACAATCCGCAATACCGACTGATCCAGTTCCTGTCGATCAATATCGCCCGCCTCGACAGCCGCTACCACCTGATCAACCAACCCGGACAGGAGCCCGGCCTGGCGAGCGGTACGAAATTCAATGGGCATCAGGGCGATATCCACATCCGCCTGAAAAGCCTTTATCACGGCGTCGGCCTGACCGAAAAAACCGGCAATGGCCTTCATATCCATCGCATCCGTGATGCTCACGCCCTGAAAGCCAAGCTCACCCCGTAGAATATTGTGCTGAATTTTCCGCGACATGGTCGCAGGTGCAATAATCGGTTCACCGGTGCGCGTCTGAACCAGGGTGCTATCGAGCGCAGGATATTGAATATGGGCGGTCATGACCATTTCTGGCGCTTCACCCGCTTCAATGGCCAAACGATAGGGCGCCAGATCAATTGCCCAGGCATCTTCACGGGACTTGTTCACCACCGGCAGCCCGATATGCGAGTCCGTTTCCGTATCCCCATGCCCCGGGAAATGCTTGTACGCCGCGATCACGCCCTGTGCAGCCATACCTTGCATCATGCGTCGGGCCAACAGGCTGACCGTGCGTACATCATCACCAAAAGCGCGCACATTGATGACGGGGTTGAACGGGTTGCTGTTGACGTCCACCACCGGGGCAAAATTCAAGTTAAACCCCAGAGCCGCAATCTCGGCGGCCAACACCACACCCTGGTCATAAGCCATCCGCTCGTCACCACCGCCGTGCCAGGCCGCAGCCAATGCCATGTTGCCCGGGAAAACCGTGGCCGCCCTGCGCGGCAGGCGAAACACTGACCCCCCCTCCTCGTCCACCCCCAGCAACAGGCCGAGTTCACCCGCGACCGGGGGCACAGCGCGCAGATCATCCAGAAGGGTTCTGCCCTGCTCAAGCGAACTCAAATTGTTACCAAACAAAATAACCCCGCCAATGGCGTTGTTACGCAGGGCATCGCCCATGGCGGAATTGAACCGGGTGGTACTCAGGGTGCACGCTGGCTGGTCGTCAGGACACCAATAACGAAAGGCCACGAGCAACTTCTGCCCGATTTTTTCGCGCAGGGTCAAGCCCTCAAGGAGGCATCGGGCGCGCGTGTCGAGATCAGTGTCGCTGGGAGCCAAAGGAAACCGGGACGTTTGTGTCATGCTTTGATCCTCGTATACAAACCAATACGGGCATCAAGCAGGCAGCCACTTCAGGGAGATGCGTGCCAAAACCGCTTCGCTTGATGCCCAGCCGTTGTCGAATGTATCGAGTTGCGGACGAACAAAAAGCGAAGAGGTATTGCAGCGTTTGTAATGCTCTTGCCTGATCAGATTCGAGAAGCAAACAGCCCCTGATGGGCACGGCACTGTTCGGCGGTCAACATGAATACACCGTGCCCCCCGCGCTCAAAATCAAGCCAGGCGAAGTCGACTTCCGGGTACAGCGACTCAACGTGTATCTGGCTGTTGCCTACCTCAACGATCAGCAAGCCTTTTTCGGTCAGATGATCAGCCGCTTCGGCCAGCATCCGGCGTACCAGGTTCAGGCCGTCGTCACCGCAGGCCAGCCCCAATTCCGGCTCGTGCTGATACTCGGCCGGCATGTCGGCGAAATCTTCGGCATCCACATACGGCGGGTTGGACACAATCAGGTCGAAACGCTGCCCCGGCAAGCCATCAAAGCCGTCGCCCTGCACGGTGTAAACCCGTGCGTCGACACCGTGGCGCTCGATGTTCTGGTTGGCCACTTCAAGGGCCTCAAAGGACAGGTCAGCCAGTACCACTTCGGCGTTCTGGAACTCGTAGGCACAGGCGATGCCGATACAGCCCGAACCGGTACACAGGTCAAGAATGCGTGCAGGTTCAGCACCCAGCCACGGTTCAAAACGCTTTTCAATCAGCTCACCGATCGGCGAGCGCGGGATCAGCACGCGCTCATCGACGATAAACGACATGCCGCAGAACCAGGCCTCACCCAACAGATAGGCCGTGGGCACGCGCTCTTCGATACGGCGCTTGAGCAGATGTTGCAGGTTGACCAGCTCATCGTCTTCAAGGCGGCAGTCGAGATAGCTATCGGCAATTTCCCACGGCAGGTTCAGCGCACCCAGCACCAGTTGACGGGCTTCATCCCAGGCATTGTCGGTACCATGACCAAAGAACAGATCTTCCCCATGAAAGTGGCTAACGGCCCAGCGAATATGGTCGCGCAAAGTGCGCAGGCGGGAAGTGATCAATGGTCTTACTCCTCAAAATCGATTGGCGATTCTAACAGCCAAACTCCGACGCGCCAAAGGTGAGCCGGACGACTACACGTGACGGCGTTTCAAAAAGTAAGACCGTGTACAATAAAAACCTGAAATCGCTCCATTTTGTACATTTTATGGCTACAACATATTTGCTTGACATCGCTACAGGCCAGCAACCACAAGGCCTGCACGACTAGTCATTCACATAAACGCTCCGCCAGTGGAGAATGTCGCAAAAGCCCCATTCAAAGGAGCCCCCGAATGCCCGCTTTAAAGACGATGTTTCAACTCACAGGACGTGGCTATGCCGCAGCCAATCTGAGCAACGCCAGCCTGCTGATCATCGATGCGCAAAATGAGTACTTGAGCGGGCCATTGGCCCTTTCCGGCATGGACGCGGCCACCGCCAACATTGCCCGTCTGCTTGAAGCTGCCCGCAAGGCAAAGCGCCCGGTCATCCATATCCGTCACCTGGGCACCGTTGGCGGTATGTTCGACCCTCAGGGCGAGCGTGGCGCCTTTATCAAGGGCCTGGAACCACAGGGTGATGAGCAGATTATCGAGAAGCGCATGCCCAACGCATTCAACGACACCGGGCTGCAAAAGGCCCTGGAAAACCTCGGCTCGCTGGATGTGATCGTCTGCGGCTTCATGAGCCACTCCAGCGTCAGCACTACCGTGCGTGCGGCCAAGGACTACGGCTTGCGCTGCACCCTGGTGGAAGACGCCTGCGCCACCCGCGACCTGCCGACCGCGGACGGCATTATCAGCGCCGAGCAAGTGCAAAAAGCCGAAATGGCCATCATGAACGACAACTTTGCCACCCTGACGTTGACCCAAAACCTGATTTGATCTGAACCGGACGTTGACGGGCGGCCCCTGCAACCGCCCATCCCGGACCAGCTCCAGCCTGCGGGCGCTTTCCTATTTCACTACACTCAGGAACAACCTGACGAAGTCCCTGCCGAAGGGCCGATACCCTTTAAGGAAAGATCGGAATGAAGATCTCCGATGGTTTTGATGCTCGGCGTTTGCGCCCCAAGGCTCATCGCGACTGGCGCTCGCGCCTGGTACTGATGTTTGCAGCGCTGCTGGCACTGCTTGGCATGCTGTTGCTGTTGGCGGGTGCCGCCAGCCTGATTGGCCATCCAACGGCACTGGGCGAGCTCAATGCCAGCCCCGCAGGTGCAACACTGGTGTTGGTGTCCGGCCTGTTGGTGTGCTGGCTAGGGGTATGGATGTGGCGTCGACGCCGGCGCCTGATGCGCAAGCCATTTGGCCTGAACATGGCCCCGCACCTGATGAAAAAACACGACTGACGCATATCCGCCGCCCGATTGTCGTCGACTTGGGTAAACTGGCAGCCCTTCGCGGAGGCTGACATGCAAGACGACGATTTTTCCCTGTTCAAAAACGAGATTCGCGGTGTCAAACCGATCAAGCATGATCGTGCCGACACCGGCAAACCCAAGGCTGACCGTGCGCAGCTGGCCAAGTTGCGCCAGAACGCCATTGTGCGCACCAACGCGACCATCATCGACGGCCTGTCAGACCAGTTTGTGATTGATGTTGGCCCCGAGGACCAGCTGAGCTGGGCCCGTGACGGCGTGCAGGAAAGCCAGATGCGCAAGCTCAAGCTGGGGCAGATCGCCTTTGAAGGCAGCCTTGACCTGCACGGCATGACCGTTGAAAAGGCCCGCGAAACCCTTTGGGAATTCCTCGGTGAAGCCGTGCGCCTTGAAGTACGTTGCGTGCGCGTTACCCACGGCAAGGCCGTGCGTCTGGACGGCAAGCGCCCGATGATCAAAAGCCACGTCAACACCTGGCTGCGCCAGCACTCACAGGTACTGGGCTTCTGCTCCTGCCAGGCCAGGCATGGCGGCGCCGGCGCGGTCTATGTGATGCTCAAGCGCACCATGATGGAGGGGCGTGACGAGTAACAGCGTGTCATCACGCTTGCAGCGTCGTGTCAGCCCCCGTACCCTTACTCTTTGCGAAAAATCCCACAGGTAGATTAATGTCCCTGGAACAAAACTACACCGCGATCCTCGGTCAACTCGGCGAAGACGTTTCCCGTGAAGGCCTGCTGGATACGCCAAAGCGTGCCGCCAAGGCCATGCAGTACCTTTGCCGCGGCTATGAACAAACCCTGGAAGAAGTCACCAACGGTGCCTTGTTCAGCTCAGACAACAGCGAAATGGTGCTGGTCAAGGACATCGAGTTGTACTCGCTGTGCGAACACCACCTGCTGCCGTTTATCGGCAAGGCCCATGTCGCCTACATTCCGAGCGGCAAAGTGCTGGGCCTGTCGAAAGTGGCGCGTATTGTCGACATGTATGCCCGTCGCCTGCAGATCCAGGAAAATCTCAGTCGCCAGATCGCCGACGCCGTGATGCAAGTCACCGGCGCCCTGGGCGTGGCCGTTGTGATCGAGGCCAAGCACATGTGCATGATGATGCGCGGTGTCGAGAAGCAGAACTCGTCGATGATCACTTCGGTGATGCTGGGTGAGTTCCGCGAAAACGCCGCCACGCGCAGCGAGTTTCTCAGCCTGATCAAGTAACTGCGGCACAGAAAAAACCGGCGTTTATCGCCGGTTTTTTTTCGCCTGCACAATTTCAGGTAAGCTGCGTCCCTTATTAATTTGCCCATGAGGCTTTTACTGTGTTTATCAAAGCGCTTCGCGTAGGCCTGGGTCAGCTCATTATCGCTGGCGATTTCGTGACACGTCCAAGCAAAAAGCAGCGCCCTGCCGCCGCTCAGGCGCAGGTCGACCAGGCTGCCAAGGGCCTGACCCTGTTTCAGTTCCACGCCTGCCCTTTCTGTGTAAAAACGCGCCGCACCCTGCGCCGCCTGAATGTGCCAGTGGCCCTGCGTGACGCGAAGAACAACGAGCAGGATCGCCAGACCCTGCTGGAGCAAGGGGGCAAGATCAAAGTGCCTTGCCTGCGCATCGAAGAAGGCGGCAAAACCACCTGGATGTATGAGTCCAAGGTGATCATTGACTACCTGAACCAGCGCTTTGCCAACGTTTAAGGCCATCCCCCGGTCTACCCTCTCTGTGGGAGCGAGCCTGCTCGCGAACGACCTTCGCGAGCAGGCTCGCTCCCACAGTTGAAGTTTCCTTCAGACCTCGTCAGCGGCTACAGAATGCGCGCACAAAAAAACCGGCACTTGGCCGGTTTTTTTAAAGGGGCGATTTGCTCAATCGAGCATTCCCACATGCCGCGGATGGCTGGCCACCCGCGCCAGCCACGCCTGAATACCCGGGTAGCCGCTCAGGTCAAACCCGCCCTGATGGGCCACATGGGTATAGGCATACAGCGTCACGTCGGCGATCGAGTATTGCTCACCCACCAGATACGGCGTGCGCGTGAGCTGTTGCTCCATCACGTCCAGCGCCTTGTAGCCACGCTTTTGCAGCTTGCGGTATTCCTCAAGGCGCTCTTCGGGTAGCCCCAGGTAAAACTGGATAAAGCGCGCCACCGCAATATAAGGCTCATGACTGTACTGCTCGAAAAACTGCCATTGCAGCACTTGCGTGCGCAAACGCGGTTCGGTCGGCAAAAACTCGCTGCCGTCGGCCAGGTAGTTGAGAATCGCGTTGGACTCCCACAGGCACGTACCGTCTTCCAGCTCCAGCACCGGCACTTTGCCGTTGGGGTTTTTCGCCAGAAACTCCGGGGTCTCGGTTTCACCCTTGAGAATGTCCACGGCAAACCACTGATACTCAAGCCCCAGCAAATGCAGCATCAGCTTGATCTTGTAGCAGTTGCCCGAGTTGTAATCGCCATAAACCTTGAGCATTGCGCCTCCTTCAGGCCGCCTGGGCAGCCTGGGCCTGACGAATCACGTTGGCCAGACGCTTGAGGCCCTCATGCAGACGTGCCGGATCGATGTGGCTGAAGTTCAGGCGCAGGCTGCCCACGTTCTGGTCCGGGTTGGCGAAGAACGGCTCGCCAGGCATAAAGGCCACGTTCTGTTCCAGCGCAGGCTTGAGCAAAGTGCGGGTATCGAACGGTTGCTTGAGGGTCAGCCAGAAGAACAAACCGCCCTGTGGCACATGCCAGTCAGCCAGATCCGAGAAATGCTCTTCCAGCGCCAGCTGAAAACCGTCACGGCGCACGCGGTAGAAATCACGCAGCTCGGCCAGGTGATTACTCATTTTCTCGGTGCCGATCCACTGCAAGGCTTGCCACTGGCCAACGCGGTTGGTGTGCAGGTCAGCCGATTGCTTGAGGCGCAGCAAGTGCGGGTACAGGTCGGGGCTGGCAATCAGGAAGCCAACACGCAGGCCCGGCAACAGGGTCTTGGACACCGTGCCGGTATAGATCCAGCTGGCTTTTTTCAGGCGGCTGACGATCGGTGTGGCGCTGCCACCGTCGAAGTTCAGCTCGCGGTAAGGCTCGTCTTCGATCAGGGTCACGCCGAACTCGTCGAGCAAGGCAGCAACCGCGTCGCGCTTGGTTTCGCTGTAACGCACAGCAGACGGATTCTGGAACGTCGGGATCAGGTAGATGAACGCCGGGCTGTGTTTTTCCAGCTGCACGCGCAACGCAGCCAGATCAGGGCCATCAGCTTGCAGCGGGAACGTCAGGCATTCGGCGCCGAACAATTGGAAGATTTGCAGCGCCGCCAGGTAGGTCGGTGCTTCGAGCATGATTTCGGTGCCCTTGTCGATATACAGCTTGGCTGCCAGATCCAGCGCCTGCTGCGAACCGCTCAACACCATCACCTGGCTGGCATCGCAATCAACCCCCAGTGCGCGAGCCTCTGCAGCCAGTACTTCACGCAGTGCCGGCTCACCTTCGCTCATGCCGTACTGACCCATCGAGGCAGGCATATCGGTCCAGTCGACCTTGGGCAGCATGGCCTCGGCCGGTAGCCCGCCAGCGAAAGACATGACTTCCGGACGTTGGGCCGCAGCCAGAATTTCACGAATCAAGGAGCTTTTCAGGCGGGAAACACGTTCGGAGAAGGCCATACAGATCACCGGTAGCGGAAGTAATTGGAAATAAGTCAAACTGTTTGACCGAAACTACGCCGCGAACCCTAGATACGTCAATATGCTTGACCTTAAAAATCCGACCACTCAGCGCGCCGCCATGGAAGCCTTCTTCTTTGGCTATCAAGCATTTACCGCCAAAGCGGATGAAATGCTGGCACGTCGTGGGCTGAGTCGGGTGCATCAGCGTATTGTTTTTTTTATCGCCCACCACCCCGGTGTCAGCGTCAAGGAACTGCTGACCTTACTGGGCGTGAGCAAGCAGGCCCTGAATACGCCATTACGCCAGTTGATCGAGATGGCCCTGGTGCGCAGCGTCGCGCCCGAGACCGACAAGCGCAAACGCCTGCTGGAACTGACTGCCGACGGTGTGGCCTTCGAAAAGAGCCTGCGCCGCGAACAGGTCAAGCTGCTGCAAAGGGTATTTGCTCAGGCAGGTGAAGACGCGGTGAATGGCTGGCTGGCGGTCAATCATGCCCTGGGACAAAGCCGCCAGCTCTAGAGCAGGGTTCCTGTGGAAGGTGGCTTGTTCTGTGAGCGGGCTTGCCCGCGATGCAGGCGCCGCAGTACTCCAGTTGTACCGCAGCGATCCAATCGCGAGCAAACTCGCTCCCACAGAAAACAGACACCCACCCATCACTTTCTGATCACAATCTGAAAAACATTATTTGCTTTTTTTGTATACAAAAGCATAATTCACTTCGCCTGCGTTTCTGACCCGAAAGTCAGAAAAACATCTCCCGCCACACCCAGTGCCCTTAAAAATAATAAAAGCCTGAGGAAATCACCGTGGACAGCCAAAAGTCAGAAATACCCGTTGTCGAACTTGCCACGCCCGCCGCCCGCAGCTGGCTGGAACGCCTGTTCAAACTGTCACTGCATGGCACCACGGTCAAAACCGAGCTGATTGCCGGGCTGACCACCTTTATCACCATGGCCTACATCATCTTCGTCAACCCCAACATCATGGCCGATGCTGGGATCGATCATGGTGCAGCCTTCGTCGCCACCTGCATTGCCGCCGCTCTCGGCAGCCTGTTGATGGGGCTTTACGCCAACTGGCCAGTAGGCCTGGCGCCAGGTATGGGACTGAATGCGTTTTTTACTTACACCGTGGTCGGAACCATGGGTTACAGCTGGGAAACAGCATTGGGTGCCGTGTTTGTCTCCGGTGTGCTGTTCCTGATTCTGACCCTGTCGCGGGTGCGTGAATGGCTGCTCAACAGCATTCCCGTCAGCTTGCGGTACGCGATGGGTGCCGGGGTGGGGTTGTTCCTGGGGATTATCGGCCTGAAAACCTCGGGCATTATCGTCGACAGCCCGGCCACCCTGATCAAGCTCGGTTCATTGCGCGACCCTGCCCCGCTGCTGGCAGCGGTGTGCTTTTTGATGATTGCGATTCTGAGCTATCACCGCGTCTTCGGCGCCATCCTGATCAGCATTATCGCCGTGACCCTCGCCGGCTGGGGCCTGGACCTGGTGCATTACAACGGCATCATGTCGGCACCGCCAAGCCTTGCACCGACCTGGATGGCCATGGACCTCAAGGGCGTTTTCAACATCAGCATGATCAGCGTGGTGCTGGCCTTTCTGTTTGTACACATGTTCGATACGGCCGGCACCCTGATGGGCGTGGCCCAGCGTGCCGGGCTGGTGAAGGCCGATGGCAGGATCGAAAACCTGTCCCGGGCCCTCAAGGCCGACAGCGCCTCCAGCGTGTTCGGTGCCGTGGTCGGCGTGCCACCCGTGACCAGCTACGTGGAAAGCGCCGCAGGCGTTGCGGCAGGCGGGCGTACCGGGCTTACTGCCGTCACCGTGGGCGTGTTGTTTGTGGCCGCCATGTTCTTTGCCCCTCTGGCTGGCATGATCCCCGCTTACGCCACGGCAGGCGCTCTGATTTATGTGGCCATGCTGATGATGGGCGGCATGCAGCACATCAACTGGGACGAACCCACTGACTGCATCCCGGCCATAGTGACCGTGATCATGATGCCTTTGACCTTCTCGGTCGCCGACGGGATAGCCCTGGGCTTTATCAGCTTTGTCGCACTCAAGGCAGGCACCGGCAAATACCGGGAAATTTCCGTCAGCCTGTGGGTGCTCTGCGCTATTTTCATCGCCAAGTTTATTTTCCTGTAAACCGGGCGGTATCAATCGGCCCCGCAATGACGCGGGGCCTTTGTTGTTTGGGAGGAAGTGATGAGTCTGGAAACCTGGCTGCTGTTCAGCAGCGCGGCATTGGTGGTAATCCTGATTCCAGGGCCGCTGTCGTTATTGATGATCAGCAACAGTCTGAACTACGGCTTGCGCCGTTCGTACCCGGCTTTTCTGGGAGGTGTATTTGCCTCGATCTGCCTGCTCAGCGCTTCGGCACTGGGTTTGGGCGCCTTGCTGCTGGCCTCGGAAAAACTCTTCAGCGCCCTGAAGATCGTGGGCGCGCTGTACCTGTTTTACCTGGCCTGGCAAAGCTGGAAACAATCGCGCCAGCCGGCCACCGTCACCAATGTGCCCGAAGCCGCACCAATACCGCGCTTTAGCGCCCTGTTTGGGCGCGCGTTCGTGCTGGGGGCCAGCAATCCTAAGGACATTCTGTTCTTTGCTGCCTTTTTGCCGCAGTTTCTCAACCCCGATCTACCGTTCCTCAACCAGTTACTGGTGATGATCGCCACCTGGACCGTGCTCGACCTGCTGTGCAAGCTGGCCTACGGCCTGGGTGCCCACGGTGCGGCGGGGTACCTGCGCAGCGGCAAGGGCCAGAGCTGGTTCAACCGGGTCAGTGCCGGGCTGTTCAGCGTGGCAGGCACGGCGTCGTTGTTGAGCCGCTGATTGCACACAAGCCCGTAGCAGCTGCCGAAGGAACGAGGCTGCGTTCGATTGCGAAGCAATCGTAAGACCTGAGTTCGCGATTTATCTGATGGACAGCGGATTCAGGTTCTACGACGGCTACGCCGCCGAACGCAGCCTCGTTGCTTCGGCAGCTGCTACGGACATGGCATTTAGACAGGCAAAAAAAAGCCCGCAGTGTGAGCGGGCAAATAACCACATGCGCAGATCGAAAACGATTAGCTACCGCGATAGGTCGAGTAGCTGTACGGCGAAATCAGTAGCGGTACATGGTAGTGATCCTGCTCGGCGCTGATCCCGAAACGCAGTACCACCACATCCAGAAACGCCGGCTCCGGCAATTTCACACCCCGTGCGCGGTAGTAATCACCGGCACTGAACTGCACCTGGTAAACCCCGGAACGGTAGGCCTCCCCCTCCAGCAACGGCGCGTCGCAACGGCCATCGCTGTTGGTCAGGGCTGTAGCGACCAACTCCAGCCCCGAACCTTCAACCCGATACAGCTCGACCTTGATCGAGCTGCCCGGGCAGCCGTGTGCGGCATCCAAAACGTGCGTAGTCAAACGTCCCATTGATTGTGCGACCTCCCGAGTCGTGAAAAAAACGGCTGCCGCCCTCTTTTGGCGCACCAAAAGGCTCGGCGAAGAAACGATTAAGACATTTATCAAAAAAATTGTACACAATTAAAAATGACAATCTGCGCATCCCCCGACGCTACGGGGCCTGCACGGCATTAATCGTCAAAGCCGCAGTCCTCAGAGACCTTTCGCCCATAAACTGACCAATCAGGCAGGTTTCTTGCAAGTACTCTTTCTGTACAAATCGTGGTAGAAATAGCAAAAATCAGGGTTACAAATAAAATGTAAAGTTGTATACAATCAGCTCATCGCAGTGACGCCAGGTCTGGCCAATCGACTGTTACCACGAACAATAAGGAAGACTGCAGTGAGCGCTGACTACCCACGCGACCTGATTGGTTACGGTCCAAACCCTCCACACCCGCATTGGCCGGGCAACGCCCGCATCGCCCTGTCTTTTGTTCTCAATTACGAAGAAGGCGGCGAGCGCAACATCCTGCACGGTGACAAGGAGTCTGAAGCCTTCCTGTCGGAAATGGTCTCAGCCCAACCATTGCAGGGCGAGCGCAACATGAGCATGGAGTCGCTGTATGAGTACGGCAGCCGTGCAGGCGTGTGGCGCATCCTCAAGCTGTTTCGCGAGTTCGATATTCCGCTCACGGTGTTTGCCGTGGCAATGGCCGCCCAGCGCCATCCGGATGTGATCCGCGCCATGGTCGAGGCCGGGCACGAGATCTGCAGCCACGGTTATCGCTGGATCGACTACCAGTACATGGATGAAGCGCAAGAGCGTGAACACATGCTCGAAGCCATCCGCATCCTCACCGAAATCAGCGGCGAACGCCCGCTGGGTTGGTACACCGGCCGCACCGGTCCCAATACCCGGCGCCTGGTGATGGAAGAAGGCGGCTTTTTGTACGACTGCGATACCTATGACGACGACCTGCCCTACTGGGAACCCAACAATCCCACCGGCAAACCGCATCTGGTGATCCCCTATACCCTGGATACCAATGACATGCGCTTTACCCAGGTGCAGGGCTTCAACACCGGCGAGCAATTTTTCCAGTACCTCAAGGATGCTTTCGATGTGCTGTACGCCGAAGGCGCAGAGTCGCCGAAGATGCTTTCCATCGGCCTGCATTGCCGCCTCATTGGCCGCCCTGCGCGCCTCGCCGCCCTCAAGCGTTTCATTGAGTACGCCAAGGGCCACGAACAGGTCTGGTTCACCCGCCGCGTGGACATTGCCCGCCACTGGCACGCCACCCACCCTTTTGTTGCCGAGACCGCCAAATGAGCGCCTTCAAGACCCTCAAGCCTTCACAACTGAGCCGTGAAGCCTTCGTGGCGGCTTTTGCCGATATCTACGAACACTCGCCCTGGGTTGCCGAAAAGGCCTACGACCTGGGCCTGGACAGCAGCGTCGACCAGATCGAAACCCTGCACCAGCGCATGAGTGACATTTTGTTGAGCGCCGATCACGCCAGCCAGCTGGCATTGATCAACGCTCACCCGGACCTGGCCGGCAAAGCAGCCGTCCAGGGCCAACTGACCGAAGCCAGCACCAATGAACAGGCTGGCGCCGGTATTCACCAATGCACGGCCGAAGAGTTTCAACGCTTCACCGAGCTGAACGAGGCCTACAAAGCCAAGTTCAAGTTTCCCTTCATCATGGCGGTAAAAGGCAGCGACCGGCACCAGATCCTCGCCGCGTTCGAAACCCGCATCCATAACCCGGCAGACGTCGAGTTCAAGTGCGCGTTGGCAGAAATCAACAAGATCGCCCTGTTCCGATTACTCCAGCTCTAAGCCGAACCGGCACCCGCCGATGACGCATCTCCAGCCACTCATTTAAAGGCAGACAAGAAGAATGAAAGCTTACGCCGTACCTTTCGAGAAGTTCGTCAACCTGGCCGATGCCCGCCTGGGCACCAAAATCGTTTCGGTAACCGATGACTGGTTTGCCGACGCCAACCGCATGTTCCAGCCGACCCCGGCCGTATGGAAGGAGGGCGTTTTCGATGACAACGGCAAGTGGATGGACGGCTGGGAGTCCCGCCGCAAGCGCTTCGAAGGCTATGACAGTGCCGTCATCCGTCTTGGCGTTCCGGGCTCGATCAAGGGTGTGGACATCGACACTTCATTCTTCACCGGCAACTTTCCACCATCGGCCTCGCTGGAAGCCTGCTTCCTGGCCTCGGGCGAACCGAATGAAAACACCCAGTGGGTGGAAGTACTGTCGGCCGTCGAGCTGCAGGGCAACAGCCATCACTACCACGAAATCAACAATGACCAGGCCTTCAGCCACCTGCGCTTCAACATTTTCCCGGATGGCGGCGTAGCGCGTCTGCGCGTGTACGGCGTGCCGTTCCGTGACTGGTCGGCAGTAGGCGACAACGAACAGGTCGATCTGGCCGCAGCTCTCAACGGTGGCCGCGCCCTCGCCTGCTCCGACGAACACTTCGGACGCATGAGCAACATCCTCAACCCTGGCCGCGGCATCAATATGGGCGATGGCTGGGAAACCGCACGTCGTCGTACCCCGGGCAATGACTGGGTCATCGTCGCGCTGGGCCACCCGGGCGAGATCGAAAAAATCATCGTCGACACCCTGCACTTCAAGGGCAACTACCCGGACAGCTGCTCGATCCAGGGCGCGTACGTCAAGGGCGGTACCGACAGCCAGATCGAAACCCAGTCGCTGTTCTGGCGTGAACTGCTGCCGAGCCAAAAAATGGAAATGCACGCTGAACACACCTACAGCGAGCAACTGAAAAACCTCGGCCCGATCACCCACATTCGCCTCAACCTGTTCCCGGATGGTGGTGTAAGCCGCATCCGCGTATTGGGCAAAGTCGCCAAATAAGCGCTGCACCCATCGCGGGCAAGTCCGCTCCCACATTAGAAATGTATTCATCCTGTGGGAGCGGGCTTACCAGCGATAGCGACAAAACTGACACCTCAGAAACCCGAATAAGAAGACCACCATGCGCACATTGATGATTGAACCTCTGACCAAAGAAGCCTTCGCCCCTTTCGGTGACGTGATTGAAACCGATGGCAGCGACCACTTCATGATCAATAACGGTTCGACCATGCGCTTTCACCGTCTGGCCGAGGTCGAAACGGCTACGCCAGAAGACAAGGCGATCATCAGCATTTTCCGCGCCGAGGCGCAGGACATGCCGTTCACCGTACGCATGCTGGAGCGCCATCCGCTGGGCAGCCAGGCTTTTATACCGCTGCTCGGCAACCCCTTTCTGATCGTGGTCGCGCCCGTTGGCGATGAACCTGTATCGGACCTGGTCCGCGCCTTTGTCAGTAATGGCAGGCAGGGCATCAATTACCATCGCGGCGTCTGGCACCACCCGGTGCTGACGATCGAAAAGCGGGATGACTTCCTGGTGGTTGATCGCAGTGGCAGCGGTAATAACTGCGATGAGCATTTCTTTAAAGAGGATCAGTTGCTGTTCCTCGCCCCCCACCAATAAGAGAAGGTCCAACACTCACAAAAGAGTGACGGGCAAGAGGTAAAGACTGTGGAAGCACATCTAATGGAATGGCTGAATCTGAGCGTGCGCTGGATTCATATGATTACCGGTGTGGCCTGGATTGGCGCGTCGTTTTATTTCGTCTGGCTGGAGAACAACCTTAACCGGGCCAACCCCAAGGATGGCCTTGCTGGCGATCTATGGGCGATTCACGGAGGCGGTATTTACCACCTCGAAAAATACAAACTGGCCCCACCCACCATGCCGGAAAACCTGCACTGGTTTAAATGGGAAGCCTATTTCACCTGGATGTCGGGCATCGCCCTGCTCTGTCTGGTGTTCTACTTCAACCCCGCGCTGTACCTGATTGCTCCAGGCAGCAGCATGAGCGGCCCTGAAGCGGTTGCCATCGGTATCGGCTCGCTGATTGCCGGCTGGTTCGTTTACGACTTTCTGTGCGACTCCGCCCTGGGCAAACGCCCGGCGCTGCTCGGTTTCGTCCTGTTTGTGCTGCTGGTTGCAGCAGCGTTCGGCCTGAGCAAAGTGTTCAGCGGGCGCGGTGCCTACCTGCACGTGGGCGCCATTATCGGCACCATCATGGTCGGGAACGTATTCCGCACCATCATGCCGGCACAACGTGCCCTGGTAGCCGCGATCAAGGAAGGCCGCAGCCCTGACCCGGCACTGCCGGCCAAAGGCCTGCTGCGTTCGCGACACAACAACTACTTCACCTTGCCGGTGCTGTTCATCATGATCAGCAACCACTTCCCGAGCACCTATGGCAGCCAGTACAACTGGTTGATCCTGGCCGGGATTGCGGTGCTGGCAGTGCTGGTACGTCACTACTTCAACACCCGCCACGACAGCCACAAATATGCCTGGACCCTGCCGGTCGCAGCCCTGGGCATGATTTGCCTGGCTTACGTTACCGGTCCAAAGCCTGTGTCGACAGCGCCAGAAACCGCCAAGGTGATCAAGTACCAACCGCTGCCGGAAACCGCCCTGGGCGGCGTCAAGGCTGCAGATGCTCCGCCAGCGGCACCGGCACAGGCACCCGCGGCAGCGCCAGTGGCCACCGTCGATTTTGAACAAGTCCACAAGGTGATCCAGGAGCGCTGCACGGTCTGTCATTCCGCCACCCCCAGCAGCCCGTTGTTCAGTGCGGCTCCGGCAGGCGTGATGTTCGACACCGCGCAACAGATCCAGCTGATGGCCCCGCGCATTCAGGCTCAGGCCGTTGTCACGCCGATCATGCCGCTGGGCAACATCACGCAAATGACGCAACAGGAGCGCGACCTGGTCGGCGCCTGGATCAATGCAGGGGCACGGACCAACTGACGCACCGCCTTTGCGGTCGCAGCCCCGCTGCGGCCGCAAGAACACACCACTAGCTCACAACAATAAAAATGACCGAGGTGTTGCATGTCCGATTTAACCGAACCGCGCATACCCGCCGTGACCGCCCCGCCCCCGCTGGCGCGGCTACCCATGCTGCAACTGATCCTGGTCGGTTTGCAGCATGTGCTGCTGATGTATGGCGGCGCCGTGGCCGTGCCGCTGATCATCGGACAGGCTGCAGGCCTGAGTCGTGAAGAGATCGCGTTTCTGATCAACGCCGACCTGCTGGTGGCGGGTGTCGCTACCATCGTGCAGTCGATGGGTATCGGCCCCATGGGTATTCGCATGCCGGTCATGATGGGCGCCAGCTTTGCCGCCGTTGGCAGCATGGTGGCCATGGCCGGGATGCCGGGTATCGGCTTGACCGGGATCTTCGGCGCGACCATCGCCGCGGGCTTTTTCGGAATGATCATTGCGCCATTTATGTCCAAGGTGGTGCGCTTCTTTCCTCCCCTGGTCACCGGCACTGTCATCACTTCGATCGGCCTGTCGCTGTTCCCCGTTGCGGTCAACTGGGCCGGTGGCGGCAGTGCTGCGGCGCAATTCGGCTCGCCGGTGTACCTGGCCATCGCGGCTCTGGTGCTGGGCACCATCCTGCTGATCAACCGCTTTATGCGCGGCTTCTGGGTCAATGTGTCGGTCTTGATCGGCATGGCCCTGGGCTATGTGCTGTCAGGCGCCATCGGCATGGTCGACCTCTCCGGGCTGGACAATACGCCGTGGTTCCAGGTTGTCACCCCCTTGCACTTCGGCATGCCGGAGTTTCATTTGGCACCGATTCTTTCGATGTGCCTGGTGGTGGTGATCATTTTTGTCGAGTCCACCGGGATGTTCCTGGCGCTGGGCAAAATCACCGATCAGGAAGTCACCCCGCGCATGCTGCGTCGCGGTTTGCTGTGTGACGCAGGCGCTTCTTTTATCGCCGGTTTTTTCAACACCTTCACCCACTCCTCCTTCGCCCAGAACATTGGCCTGGTGCAAATGACCGGCGTGCGTTGCCGCTCGGTAACCATCATGGCCGGTATCTTCCTGATCACCCTCAGCCTGCTGCCGAAAGCGGCGTACCTGGTGGCCTCGATTCCGCCTGCAGTGTTGGGTGGCGCCGCCATTGCCATGTTCGGCATGGTCGCGGCAACCGGGATCAAGATCCTCCAGGAAGCCGACATCGCCGACCGCCGCAATCAGTTGCTGGTGGCCGTGAGCATCGGCATGGGCCTGATCCCGGTGGTGCGTCCTGAGTTTTTCGCCCACCTGCCACTGTGGATGGACCCCATCACCCACAGCGGTATCGCCATGGCCGCTGTCAGCGCGGTGTGCCTGAACCTGATGTTCAATGTGCTGGGCGGTTCCGAACGCGCAGCCATGAGCGGGCATGTGCACCAGCACTGAGCCCTGACCCTCACCCCAACCCTCTCCCCAAGGGAGAGGGGGCTGATCGGTGGTGTTCCTGAGTGCTCGCACGACCAATCCCCTCTCCCTCCGGGAGAGGGCTAGGGAGAGGGGCTCTCGCTTTACAAAAACAATAAAAAAGGGAGTTACCCATGAAGTGCAAACACTGGGGCGTCACGCTCGCAGGTGGACTTTTGGCTGCCAGCCAGACAATGGCCGGGGACCTGTTTTTATGGCAAACCAACAGCCTGACCTACCTGTACGGCAAGAACTTCGCGATCAACCCGTCGATCCAGCAAACCGTCACTTTCGAACATGCGGACAAATGGAAGTACGGTGACAACTTCCTGTTTGTCGACCGTATTTTCTACAACGGCAAAGAAGACCCCAACAAAGGCCCGCACACCTATTACGGCGAGTTCAGCCCGCGCCTGTCGTTCGGCAAGATCTTCGACCGCAAATTCGAATATGGCCCGATCAAGGATGTGCTGCTGGCCATGACCTATGAATATGGCGAAGGCGACAGCGAGGCCTACCTGATCGGCCCGGGCTTTGATCTGGCGGTACCGGGCTTCAACTACTTCACCCTCAACTTCTATCGCCGCCATACCGAGGGCCCACGCCCTGGCACCGGGGTCTGGCAGATCACTCCGTCGTTTTCCTACACCATCCCCCTGGGCCGCTCCAACGTGTTGATCGACGGCTATATGGACTGGGTGGTGGACAACGACCAGAACTCACGCGGCACCTACCACTCCAATCTGCACTTCAACCCACAGATCAAATATGACCTGGGCAAGGCCCTGAACCTGGGTGAAAAACAGCTCTATGTCGGGATTGAATACAGCTACTGGAAGGACAAGTACGGCATCGAAAGCAGCAGCCGTCTTGATACCAACCAGAACACCGCCAGTGCCCTGATCAAAGTCCACTTCTAAGCTCTAGACTGTGCATGCTCTGTTATTGCCCGCCCTGGTCTTTAACAGAGCGCTTGAGTGCACGCGCCAGAGCCCGTATCCTGCGCGCCCGCTTAAACGCGACGTTTTTCAAAGCTGACTTTAAAGCCAACTTTTGCCTTTATATCAAAGGTTTACGGCCTGCCTGCCGCCCCCTGCACTCAACTGCCAACGCGCAGTCGAGGGTTTATTCATGGCTATAAAACAGGTATGGCCCCGAACTTGCTAAAAGCACTGAAGCTGACCGTAAAGGCAACTTTTAAAACCATGAACCAAGGCGCCACAACAGAGCGCCACGTTCGCACTACTTGCACAACTTTCTATATTTTGGAGCTAACCGAATGAAGCGCACACTTACCGGCCTGATGCTTGCGGGGAGCATGCTGGGCGGGGCTCCGGCAGTCGCCGGCGACCTGCTGCAATGGCAAACCAACAGCCTGACTTACTTGTACGGCAAGGACTTCCAGGTCAATCCAAAAATTCAGCAGACCATGACCTTCGAGCATGCTGACAGCTGGAAGTACGGTGACAACTTCTTCTTCCTTGACCGTATCTTTTACAACGGCAAGAAAGACGGCAACGTCGGCCCGAACACCTACTACGGTGAATTCACCCCGCGTTTGTCGTTCGGCAAGATCTTCGACCAGAAGTTTGAATTCGGCCCGATCAAAGACGTGCTGCTGGCCATGACTTACGAGTTTGGCGAAGGCGATACCGATGCCTACCTGATCGGCCCGGGTTTCGACCTGAACGTGCCGGGCTTTGACTACTTCCAGTTGAACTTCTACCAACGCTTCCCGGAAGGCAGCCGCGCCGGCAAAGGTGTGTGGCAGATCACCCCGGTGTGGTCCTACACCCTGCCCCTGGGCAACTCCGATGTGCTGATCGACGGCTACATGGACTGGGTGGTCGACAACGACGAGAACTCCCGTGGCACCTACCACGCCAACCTGCACTTCAACCCGCAGGTTAAATATGACCTCGGCAAGGCCCTGAGCTGGAGCGCCAAGCAACTGTATGTCGGCGTAGAATACGACTACTGGAAAAACAAGTACGGCATCGAAGACAGCGGCGCGTTCAAGACCAATCAGAACACCACCAGCCTGCTGATCAAGTACCACTTCTGATGCACGGGCCCGGGCCGCGTCAGCGCGGCTCAGGCACCCGCAGCAAACCGCGCAGCATCAGGTCCAGGCTGTCCAGCGCAGCGGCCAGACGCTGCGGCGGGTTGTCGGCCTCGGCAATCCAGAACGACGCATCCATCAGCCCGCCCTGAATCAGACGCGCCAGCGCCTCGGGATCGGTGCGCTGAATCACCTCGGTGTCCATCAGCCCCTGCAACATCGACGCCATCGACAGGCAGCACACCGACTGGGTGTTCTGCACATATTGCGAGCCCAGCACCGAAGGCGCATCGCGCAACAGAATGCGCTGTACCTCGACTTGCAGGGCCATCTCCAGATACAGCCGGCACTGATCCTTAAACCCTTGCCAATGGCTGTCCGCCTGCTCAAACACCTGCGCCAGCTGCGCATCCAGCTCGGCATCGATCTGCTGGGCCACGGCCTTGAACAAGCCTTTCTTGTCGCCAAAATGGTGGTACAACGCGCCACGCGTCAGCCCGACCGAAGCCGTCAATTCGTCCATCGATGTCCGGGCATAGCCCACCGTACTGAATGCCAGGCGAGCCGCCTCAAGCAGCTTGCCACGGGTTTCTTCGATCATTTGCGACCGCGCTTTGGGCGCCATGCCTGTCACCTTTATTTTTGGATACGCGACGTATGTTAATTGACATACGCTGTGTATGCGTATATTTCTACATACGCCGCGTATGTCATGCTCGGCAATCACACATTCCCGTAGCAGCTGCCGAAGGCTGCGTTCGGTTGCGAAGCAACCGTAAAAACAGTAGATGCGGTTCTCCTGAAAGTCCGCATTCAATGGTTTGACGACGACTGCGTCGCCGAACGCAGCCTTCGGCAGCGGCTACGAAAGCAATCCCCAACACTGTTCCGGAGCTTGTATGGCCAACCCCTATCGCGAGATTTTCAGCGCCCCCGGCACCAAGGCTTTCAGCGGTGCGGGCCTGATCGCGCGGATGCCGATCTCAATGGTCGGCATCGGCATCATCACCATGCTGGCGCAACTGCAAGGTTCCTATTGGCTGGCCGGTGGCGTAGCCGCCACCTTTGCCCTGGCCACAGCCCTGCTGGCTCCGCAGATTTCACGCTGGGTCGACCGCTACGGCCAGAGCCGCATCCTGCCCGGTGTCACCGCCATTGGCGTCAGCGCCCTGCTGGCCTTGCTGCTGTGCAGTCATTTTGGCGCGCCGGACTGGACGCTGTTTGTGTTCGCCGCCCTGTCGGGCTGCATGCCGAGCATGTCGGCAATGGTGCGGGCACGCTGGACCGAGCTGTATCGCGGCTCGCCCAAACTGCATACGGCGTTCTCGTTCGAGTCGGTACTCGATGAAGTGAGCTTTATTATCGGCCCGCCGATTTCCGTGGGCCTGAGTGTGGCGCTGTTCCCCCAGGCCGGACCACTGGCGGCAGCCATCCTGCTGGCCATCGGCGTCAGCGTGTTTGTGCTGCAACGCAGCACCGAACCACCGGTACACCCGCGTAGCAGCGAGCACCAGGGCACAGTTTTACGCCAGGGCGCCGTGGTGGTTTTGCTGTTGGCCCTGCTTGGGCTGGGCACGATTGTGGGAACGGTGGATGTGGTTAGCGTGGCCTTTGCCCAGCATCAGGGCCAACCGGCTGCCGCAAGCATTGTATTGTCGATGTACGCCTTGGGATCGTGCGCTGCCGGGCTGGTGTTCGGCATGCTCAAGTTGAACATGCCGCTGCCCAGGCTGTTTGTGCTCGGCGCCCTGGCCACATCCATCACCATGGTGCCGCTGCTGTGGGCCGACAGCATCGCCACCCTGGCCGTGGGCATGCTGATCGCCGGGCTGTTTTTTGCCCCCACCCTGATCACCGCCATGGGCCTGGTGGAAAACATTGTCCCACCTGCCAAGCTGACTGAAGGCCTGACCTGGATGATCACCGGTCTGGGCATGGGCGTGGCCCTCGGTGCGGTACTCGGCGGCTGGGTGGTGGACGCGTACGGCGCCCAGGCCGGTTTTAGCGTGTCGCTGGCCGCCGGCGGCGTCATGCTGCTGTTCGCGGTGCTGGGCTATCGATTGCTGCAGGACAGTACCCTGCCCCGTGCCATCGCGGCCTAGGACTTGATGGCCCGCCAGACCTTGCTCGCGACAGACACCACGGCCAACACCACCGCGCCGGCAATAATGCCGGCCACGGCGTTGAGCAGGGTCGGCACAATCACCGACACCACACCCAGCCATTGCGTGCTGCCTTGCGCAACGCCTTCAACCCAATGATGCAACGGCGGTACACCGTGGGTCAGGATACCGCCGCCGACCATGAACATTGCCGCCGTGCCGATCACGGTCAGACTTTTCATCATGTACGGGGCTGCGCTCAACACACCACGGCCAAAGCTGCGCTGGAACCGCGGCCAGGCGCCGTCGCCGGTCTTCTTGCTCAGGTACAGGCCACCATCGTCGAGTTTGACGATGCCACCCACCACGCCATATACCCCGACTGTCATCACGATGGCGATACCCGACAACACCACCACCTGCTGCATCAGCGGTGAGTCGGAGACGATGCCCAGGGTGATGGCAATGATTTCGGCGGACAGGATAAAGTCCGTACGAACGGCGCCCTTGACCTTATCCTTTTCAAACGCCGCCAGATCGACTTCAGCACCGGCCAGCGACTCCTGCAAGGCCTGGCGCTGGCTCTGGGCATCGGCCTTGCTGTGGGTGAAACTGTGGGCGACCTTTTCGAAACCCTCGAAACACAGATAAGCCCCACCCACCATCAACAGCGGCGTCACCGCCCAGGGCGCAAAGGCACTGATGGCCAGCGCTGCCGGGACCAGAATCGCCTTGTTGCGAAACGAACCCTTGGCCACGGCCCACACCACCGGCAACTCCCGGTCGGCACGCACGCCCGATACCTGCTGGGCGTTGAGCGCAAGGTCATCGCCCAGCACCCCGGCGGTTTTTTTGGCGGCCACTTTGGTCATCAGAGCGACGTCATCGAGCACGGCGGCGATATCATCGAGCAACATCAGCAAGCTACTGCCAGCCATAGAAAAACGTCCTGAGAGATGGAATGCACACAAGCATAGCGCGTGCCGCGCGCAAAGCGGCAATCTTGAGCCACTTGCAAGCCCGGTGCTACCATGCCCGACCGCCCCAGCAGGCAAGGACATATCGGGTTTATGAGCAGTATCCGCGAGCGTAACAAAGAACTGATTTTGCGTGCCGCCAGCGAAGAATTCGCTGACAAGGGTTTCGCCGCCAGCAAAACCAGCGATATCGCGGCCAAGGCCGGCGTGCCCAAGCCCAATGTCTACTACTACTTCAAATCCAAGGAAAACCTCTATCGCGAGGTGCTTGAAAGCATTATCGACCCGATCCTGCGGGCTTCGACGCCGTTCAACGCCGATGGCGAGCCGAATACGGTATTGAGCAATTACATCCGCTCAAAAATCGTGATTTCCCGTGACCTGCCCTTTGCCTCGAAAGTATTCGCCAGCGAAATCATGCATGGCGCCCCGCACTTGAGTGAGAAACAGGTAGACCTGTTGAATGCCCAGGCCCAACACAACATCGCCTGCATCCAGACCTGGATCGACCGCGGCCAGATTGCCGCCATCGACCCGCACCACCTGATGTTCAGCATCTGGGCGGCAACCCAGACCTACGCCGACTTCGACTGGCAGATCTCAGCCATCACCGGCAAGACCAAGCTTGAAGACAGCGACTACGAAGCGGCAACCCAAACCATTATCCGGTTGGTGCTGAAGGGCTGCGAACCGGACCGATAAACCACGCTGGGACCTTCGCGAGCAGGCTCGCTCCCACCCTGCGCACAATCTGTGGGAGCGAGCCTGCTCGCAAAGCCCTTTCAAACCCAGATTGCATCCCACAGGGGATAGTCACCGAGCTTCTCGACCAGTCGTGCCCGCAACGGATTGGCGACAACATAACGAGCAACATTCACCAGATCCTCTTCTCGCCTTAATGCCCGGTCATGGAAGCCATTTTGCCAAAGGCTGATTTTGCGATCAGTTGATCGCCTGACAGCCTGGGTACTCAAAGACTTGGTTCGTTGCATCAAGCCACCGAGCGTCCCACGGTGTAATTCGATCAACCAATGAACGTGATCTGGCATGACGACCCAGGCCAACGAGTCTGCAAAACCCTGGTCTTGGGCAGCGCGAAATTGTGCGACGACTAATCGTCCCAAGGTAAAGTCTTTAAAGATGGGCTCTCTGCAGAGCGTGTTGGTGCTCAACAGGTAAATTCGATTTGGCTCGGAACAGCGGCCGATACGCAGGCGGTGTGAAGCAGCTAAAGACGGCATTCCTTTGCCTTTTCATGGATGAGTAATGAAAAGGCTAGCCCTGAAAGAACAATGAGGACGGGGCGTTTTTTAGCTGAATGTGTCTCAACAATGCCTTCGCGAGCAGGCTCGCTCCCACCCTGCGCACAATCTGTGGGAGCGAGCCTGCTCGCGAAGGCGGTCAATCACTCAGCCCAAATCAGACCGCCACCCCCGCATCCGCCCGCAGGCCCAGCGCTTCTACCGCGCTGATCGCGCATTGCTCGTCGATATCCGACGTATCGCCGCTGATACCAACAGCACCGATTACCTGCCCCGCCTCATCACGAATCAATACCCCACCCGGCGCAGGCACCACGTCACTTTGCCCCATGCCATTAAGCGCCGCGAAGAACGCCGGGCGCTGTTGCGCGTCCAGTGCCAGCAGACGCGAGCCCTTGCCTAAGGCAATCGCGCCCCAGGCTTTGCCAATCGCAATGCTAGGGCGCAGCAGGCTGGCGCCGTCTTCGCGCTGCAACGCCAGCAAATGCCCGCCACTGTCGAGCACCACTACCGTCAGCGGCGCAGCACTGATCTGACGCCCGACGCTCAAGGCCTGAGCGGTCAGTTCTAAAGCGACTTTCAAGGTTAAAGCACTCATGGTTGCCATCCTTATCTTGTTATGGAAAGCCTTCGGCGCACCTCGCGAGGCGCACTCAATAACACCAATAGAACACAATACAAATCTATTTTGTATACAATTTTTCAGCAATCAAAAAAACAAAACCCAGCGCACAAGCCTGAATACAAGGCTTGCTTGTGATCAACCATCGAATCGATAAAAGCCATTGACCTGCACAGCGGAGGATGAATACACTCGCTCAACAGCCACTTGTATACAATTACAAAACGTAAGAGGCACAAAACAATGAGCAAAATGAGAGCAATCGAAGCCGCCGTTCTGGTGATGCGTCGCGAAGGTGTCGATACCGCATTCGGTATCCCGGGCGCCGCCATCAACCCGCTGTACTCGGCCCTGAAAAAGGTCGGTGGCATCGATCACGTCCTTGCTCGCCACGTCGAAGGCGCCTCGCACATGGCCGAGGGCTATACCCGCACCAAGGCCGGCAATATCGGCGTGTGCATCGGCACCTCGGGGCCTGCCGGTACCGATATGGTGACGGGCCTGTACAGTGCCTCGGCCGACTCGATCCCGATTCTGTGCATCACCGGCCAGGCCCCACGGGCACGGATGCACAAAGAAGACTTCCAGGCGGTGGATATCACCGCCATCGTCAAGCCCGTCACCAAGTGGTCGACCACGGTGATGGAGCCGGGCCAGGTGCCTTACGCCTTCCAGAAAGCCTTTTACGAAATGCGCTCCGGGCGCCCTGGCCCGGTGCTGATCGATCTGCCGTTCGATGTGCAGATGGCCGAAATCGAATTCGACATTGACGCCTACGAACCGCTGCCACTGGCCAAACCAACGGCAAACCGGCTGCAGGCCGAAAAAGCCCTGACCATGCTCGATCAGGCGGAACGCCCGCTGCTGGTCAGCGGTGGCGGCGTGATCAATGCCGACGCCAGCGACCTGCTGGTGGAATTCGCCGAACTGACCGGTATCCCGGTGATTCCGACCCTGATGGGCTGGGGCACCATCGCCGATGACCACCCGCTGATGGTGGGCATGGTCGGCCTGCAAACCTCGCACCGTTATGGCAACGCCACCCTGCTCAAGTCCGATGTGGTATTGGGCATCGGCAACCGCTGGGCCAACCGCCATACCGGTTCGGTGGATGTGTACACCGAAGGCCGCAAGTTCATTCACGTGGATATCGAACCGACCCAGATCGGCCGGGTATTCAACCCGGATCTGGGCATCGTTTCCGACGCCGGTGCCGCGCTCAAGGTATTCCTTGAAGTAGCCCGCGAATGGAAAGCTGCCGGCAAGCTGAAAAACCGCAGCGCCTGGCTGCAGGACTGCCAGCAGCGCAAGGCCACGATGCAACGCAAGACCCACTTCGACAACGTGCCGGTCAAGCCACAACGCGTGTACGAAGAAATGAACCAGGTGTTCGGCAAAGACACCTGCTATGTCAGCACCATCGGTTTGTCACAGATTGCCGGCGCACAATTCCTGCATGTGTACAAGCCTCGCCACTGGATCAACTGCGGCCAGGCCGGCCCTCTGGGCTGGACCATTCCGGCGGCGCTGGGGGTGGTCAAGGCCGACCCGGATCGCAATGTGGTGGCACTGTCCGGCGACTACGACTTCCAGTTCATGATCGAAGAACTGGCCGTGGGCGCTCAGTTCAACCTGCCCTATATCCACGTGGTGGTTAACAACTCCTACCTGGGGCTTATCCGTCAGGCCCAGCGCGGGTTTGAAATGGACTACTGCGTGCAGTTGGCTTTCGACAACCTCAACGCACCGGAGCTTAACGGCTATGGCGTTGACCACGTGGCCGTCGTTCAAGGCCTGGGTTGCAAGGCCTTGCGCGTGTTCGAACCGAGTGAAATCCAGCCTGCCCTGCGCAAGGCCCAGGAGCTGATCAAGGAATTCCGCGTGCCGGTGATGGTGGAAATCATCCTGGAGCGTGTGACCAATATCTCGATGGGCACCGAAATCAACGGCGTAAATGAATTTGAAGACCTGGCGCTGGTGGGTAACGATGCACCGACCGCCATTTCGATGCTGGATTAATTTATAGCCCTCACCCCCTCTCCCGAGGAGAGGGGACAAAAAGCAGGAGTTCACCATGCCGCGTTTTGCCGCCAACCTGTCCATGCTGTTCACCGAGCAGGATTTTCTTGTCCGTTTTCAAGCGGCCGCCAACGCTGGTTTTCATGGCGTTGAATACCTGTTCCCTTACGATTACAACTCGGCCGATATCAAGGCCCAGCTCGATGCCAATAAACTGACCCAGGTGCTGTTCAACCTGCCGGCCGGTGACTGGGCCAAGGGCGAGCGCGGGATTGCCTGCCTGCCGGACCGGGTTGAAGAGTTCCGCGCCGGGGTCGACCTGGCCATCGCTTACGCGCAAGTGCTGGGCAACGACCAGATCAACTGCCTGGCCGGCATCCGCCCCCAGGGCGTGGACGACGCCACGGTCGAAAAAACCTTCGTCGCCAACCTCAAATACGCCGCCGACAAGCTGCAGGCAGTCGGCATCAAGCTGGTGATGGAGTCGATCAACACCCTCGACATCCCCGGCTTTTACCTGAACAACACCCAGCAGGCACTGGCGATCCAGGAAAAGGTCGGCAGCAGCAATCTGTTCCTGCAATACGACATCTACCACATGCAAATCATGGAGGGTGACCTGGCCCGCACCATGCAGACTCATCTGCCGCAGATCAACCATATCCAGCTGGCCGATAACCCTGGTCGCCACGAACCGGGCACCGGCGAAATCAACTACCGCTTTTTGTTCGATCACCTGGACCGCATCGGCTATCAGGGTTGGGTTGGCTGTGAGTACAAGCCGCTGACCAGCACCGAGGCCGGTCTGGCGTGGCTCAAGACCCATAACGCGGTGTAACTCTGTGGGAGCGATCCCATCGCGAGCAAGCCCGCTCCCACATCAGACCACCTACTCTGAATCGCCCTAAGAAAAACAAGAGGATTTGTCATGGCTAAAATCGGATTTATCGGCACGGGCATCATGGGCTCACCCATGGCCAGCAACCTGCAAAAGGCCGGGCACAGCCTGTTTCTGTCGACCCATCACGGTGCCGCACCGGCCGATCTGGTTGCCGCTGGCGCAATCGCCCTGGCCAGCCCGCGAGAAGTGGCCCAGGAAGCCGAATTCATCATCGTCATGGTGCCGGATACCCCTCAGGTTGAGGATGTGCTGTTTCGTGAAGACGGCATCGCCGCGGGCCTGAGCCCGAACAAGGTGGTGATCGACATGAGTTCGATCTCGCCTACGGCCACCAAAGCGTTCGCCGAAAAAATCAACGCCAAGGGTGCTCAGTACCTCGACGCGCCGGTATCCGGCGGTGAAGTTGGCGCCAAGGCCGGCTCACTGAGCATCATGGTCGGCGGTGACGAAAAAACCTTCGCCCGCGCCCTGCCGCTGCTGCAGAGCATGGGCAAGAACATCACCCTGGTGGGCGGCAATGGCGACGGTCAAACCGCCAAGGTAGCCAACCAGATCATCGTCGCCCTGAATATCCAGGCCGTGGCCGAAGCCCTGGTATTTGCCGCGAAAAACGGCGCTGACCCGGCCAAGGTTCGCGAAGCGCTGATGGGTGGCTTTGCCTCCTCGAAAATCCTCGAAGTGCACGGCGAGCGCATGATAAAGGGCACTTTTGACCCGGGCTTCCGTATCAGCCTGCATCAAAAAGACCTCAACCTGGCCCTGGCCGGTGCCCGTGAGCTGGGGATCAACCTGCCCAACACCGCCAATGCCCAGCAAGTGTTCAGCACCTGCGCGGCCATCGGTGGCAGCAACTGGGACCACTCGGCGCTGATCAAGGGCCTGGAGCACATGGCCAACTTCTCGATTCGCGACAAGTAAGCCCACCGGTCTGCCCTTTTTGGGGAGACCGCACTACCTGTAGTCGCTGCCGAGGCACGAAGGCTGCGAGTTCTTGATCATGCAGGGAGCCAATCAAGAGCTCGCAGCCTTCGTGCCTCGGCTGCGACTACCAGGTAACAATCATGAGTTCAAACCCCTGCCCCGACTGGGCGACGGCCCTGTGCGCCGGTTTCGGCCAGATCTTCCTCCAGCGTCATCCTCTGTGCGGCGTGCTGTGCCTGCTGGCCATTCTGATCAGTGCCCCCACCCTGCTTGGTGGCGCCTTGCTCGGCGGTATTGCCGGGCTCCTCACCGCGCAACGGCGCGACTATCCCAAGGCCGAACGCCAGGCGGGTCTGTACAGCTACAACGGTATCTTGCTGGGCTTGCTGATAAGCCACCAGCTTGAATGGTCTGCCCTGTTGCCCTTGCTGATCATTGCCAGTGCCGGACTGAGTACGATGCTCGTGCACCAGTGGCTCAAGCGCGCCACCCCCGGGCAAAGCCTGCTGGCCTACACCGCGCCGTTTGTGGGTATTGGCTGGATCCTGCTGCACCTGACCAACCCGCCTGCACAAGCCATGGACCACACCCAGGCCGTCAATGGCCTCACACTGGCACAGGGGCTATTCAAGGGCATTGCCCAGGTCATGCTGCTGCCACACCCGCTGGCCGGGTTGCTGATTGTGATCGGCCTGTGGCTGAGCAACTGGCGCGCGGCACTATGGGCCATCACCGGTTCACTGGCCGGCATGCTGTTTGCCTTGTATCAACAGGACAGCGCGGCTGCACTGGACGGCCTGGCCGGCTACAACCCTGCACTCGCCGCATTGGCCCTGAGTCAGCAAGCACGGCGTCCCTGGCTGCCCGTGGCGGGGATTATCGTGACCTTGCTGATCACCCCGGGCTTTATTGCCCTGGGCCTCGCCCCCCTGACCGCACCCTTTATCCTCGGATGCTGGCTGGTGCACGCCAGTGTGCGCATCCTGCACCCTGCACAAGAACAATGCAGGTTGCGCATTGAGCGTTAATACTCGAACCTTCTGACCTTTGGGCATCGAGCAACCTGCATGGATAACAATGACTGGCGCCAGCGCTTGTATGTGATGGTCTTTCAGGCCGATACCCCGGCGGGGCGGCGTTTCGACACCGCCCTGCTGCTGATCATCCTGTGCAGCCTGGTGGTCGTGGTGCTCGACAGCATCAACAGCATTCACCGCGACTACGCCAAACTGCTGGCCTATATCGAGTGGGGTTTCACCTTTGTATTCGCCGTGGAATACGGCCTGCGTCTGTATTGCTCGCCCAAACCTCTGCGTTACGCCTTCAGCTTCTACGGCCTGGTGGATTTGCTGGCCATTGTGCCGGGGATTCTGGCGATCTATTACAGCGACGCGCAGTACCTGTTGATCATCCGCATCATTCGCATGTTGCGGATTTTTCGTATCCTCAAGCTGCGCCCCTACCTGAGCCAGGCCAACTATCTGCTCTCGGCGCTGCGCGGCAGCAAGCAAAAAATCATCGTGTTCCTGGTCAGCGTCTCCACCCTGGTTACGGTGTTCGGCAGTCTGATGTATGTGGTCGAAGGGCCTGCAAACGGCTTTACCAGTATTCCGGTAAGTATCTATTGGGCCATTGTCACCCTGACGACTGTTGGTTTTGGTGACATAGTGCCCAAAACCGTACTGGGGCAAGTGATCTCGGCGATGGTGATGATCACCGGCTACTCGATCATTGCCGTGCCCACCGGCATCTTCACTGCCGAATTGGCCAACGCCATGCGTGGCGAGCAACTCAAGCACGACTGCCCGACCTGCAAAAAGAACACTCACGAACAATCGGCGTCTTTTTGTTCACGGTGCGGCAATGCTCTTTTTACGAAAAAAGCATAACCACAGCACTTTTTAATCTTTTAAGGACTATGCGACAGTCGCTATAGTTACTGGCAATTTGCCCTTATTGCTCCCTATAACAAGGAATGCGCAGTGAAAAAACTCTTTAGTGCCTCAATTCTGGCCGCTGGCCTGGCCCTTGGCAGTGTCGCGAGTGCAGCGACCCCACCGCCACTGCTAAACGTGTCCTACGATGTGATGCGTGATTTCTACAAAGACTACAACGCAGCCTTCCAGAAGCACTGGGCACAAGAGCACAACGGCGAAAAGCTCAACGTACAAATGTCATTTGGTGGTTCCAGCAAACAGGCCCGCTCGGTCATCGATGGCTTGCCGGCGGACGTGATCACCATGAACATGGCCACCGACATCAATGCCCTGGCCGACAACGGCCATCTGGTCCCGGAAAACTGGGTCACCCGCCTGCCGGACAACAGCGCACCGTTTACCTCGGCCACCGTTTTCATCGTGCGCAAGGGCAACCCCAAGGCTCTGAAAGACTGGCCCGACCTGCTCAAGGACGGCGTACAGGTCATCGTACCCAACCCGAAAACCTCGGGTAACGGCCGCTACACCTTCCTGTCGGCCTGGGGCTATGTACTGAAAAACGGCGGTGACGAAACCAAGGCCAAGGACTTTGTGGCCAAGTTGTTCAAGCAGGCTCCAGTGCTTGATACCGGCGGTCGTGCAGCCACCACCACCTTTATGACCAATCAGATCGGCGATGTGCTGGTGACGTTCGAAAACGAGGCGGAAATGATCGCCCGTGAATTTGGTCGCGACCAGTTCGAAGTGATCTACCCGAGCGTATCGGCAGAAGCCGAGCCGCCTGTGACGGTAGTGGACAAAGTGGTCGACAAAAAAGGCACCCGCGCCACGGCCGAAGCCTACCTCAAGTACCTGTGGTCGCCTGAAGGCCAGGAAATCGCTGCTAAAAACTACCTGCGCCCGCGTGACCAGGCAATTCTCGCCAAGTACAACGACCGCTTCCCGAAAGTCGACTTCCTGTCGGTTGAAAAAACCTTCGGCGACTGGCGCGACGTGCAGAAAAAGTACTTCAACGACGGTGGCGTGTTCGACCAGATCTACAACGCGCAATAATCCCCTGTCCTGTTGCAAGCCCGCCTTCCATTGTGGGAGCGGGCTTGCTCGCGAAGGGATGCCCCCGGCACGCCTGACTGCCCCCCTAGCCTGCATCGCAGGCAAGCCAGCTCCCCCAGGTTTTGCAGCACCTGCAAAAGCCTGTACATATCAACAGTAAAAAAACTTGCTCTCGCGCCTGTCTCTGCCCATGCTGTGCATCTTCTGCGATGCGTGAATGAGTTGAGCGATGCGGCTGTTTCTGTGTGAAAAACCCTCCCAGGCCAAAGATATTGCCGCCGTGCTCGGTGCCAGCCGCCGCGGTGATGGCTGCTGGGTGGGCGCCAATGCCACCGTCACCTGGTGCATCGGTCACCTGCTCGAAACCGCCCCGCCCGACGCCTACGATGAGCGCTACAAGCGCTGGGTACTGGCTGACCTGCCGATCATTCCGGAAAAATGGAAAATGCGCGTCAAACCCAAGACCGCCAGCCAGTTCAAGGCCGTCAAGCGCCTGCTCGGTGAAGCCACAGAACTGGTCATCGCCACCGACGCCGACCGCGAAGGCGAGATGATTGCCCGCGAACTGGTCGAGCACTGCCGCTACCGCGGCCCCATCCAGCGCCTGTGGCTGTCGGCCCTGGACGACGCCTCGATCCGCAAGGCCCTGGCTGCGCTCAAGCCCGGCAGCGACACCTTCAACCTCTATCATTCGGCCCTCGGCCGCTCGCGGGCCGACTGGTTGATCGGCATGAACATGAGCCGCCTGTTTACCCTGCTCGGCCGCCAGTCGGGCTATCAAGGCGTATTGCCAGTGGGCCGTGTGCAGACCCCTACGCTGCGGCTGGTGGTCGATCGTGATCGCAGCATCAGCGACTTTATCCCCGTGGCCTACTGGGCCATAGACGTACAGCTCAGGCACGACGGGCAGTTATTCACCGCGCAATGGCGGGCCGATCCCGACACCTGCGACGACCAGGACCGCTGCCTCAACCCGGCCCATGCCCAACAGGCCGCAAGTGCAATGCAAAACGCCAGCAGCGCCCGGGTGATCAAGCTGCGCACCGAGCGCATGCGTGAAGTCGCGCCATTGCCGTTCGATCTGGGCACGCTGCAGGAAGTGTGTTCAAAAAAGCTCGGCCTCGGCGCCCAGGAAACCCTCGATATTGCCCAGGCCCTGTACGAAACCTACAAGGTCGTCACCTATCCGCGCAGCGATTGCGGCTACTTGCCACAGAGCCAGCACGGCGAAGCCGCGTCGATTCTCAGCGCCTTGCAGCAGGCCGATCCGTCACTGGCACCACTGGCCAGCCATCTGGACCCGCAGCGCCGTTCACGGGCCTGGAACGACGCAAAAGTCAGCGCCCACCACGGCATCATTCCTACAGCTGCTGCAAAGAATATTGAACGCCTGAGCGGCAAACATCGCGCGGTATATACGCTGATTCGCGCACGCTACCTCGCGCAGTTTCTGTCCAACCATGAATACGACCGCACCCAGGCCGACTTTGATTGTGCAGGGCAAAACCTGCGGGCCGTCGGCAAGCAGATCGTCGAGCCCGGCTGGAAGCGCGCCCTGCCCGAAGCACTGGCCCCGGCCAAAGGTCGCGAAGCCCCTGCTCCACAGCCCCTGCCGTTATTGCGCGAAGGGCTGGACTGCGCGATTGCCGCGGTCAACCTCAAGGACTTGTGGACCCAGCCGCCCAAGCCGTTCACCGAAGGCGACCTGATCAAGGCGATGAAAAACGTCGCCAAGCTGGTGCAGGACCCGCTGCTCAAGCAAAAACTCAAGGACACCACCGGTATCGGCACCGAAGCCACCCGCGCCGGCATCATCCAGGGCTTGCTCGATCGCGGTTACCTGAGCAAAAACGGCAAGGCCCTGACGGCGACCGCCCCCGCCTTTAGCCTGATCGACGCGGTACCGCGCGCCATTGCCGACCCCGGCACCACGGCCATCTGGGAGCAGGCGCTGGACATGGTGCAAAGCGGCGAAATGACCCTCGACGTATTCGTCGCCAAACAGGCGGCGTGGATGAGCAAACATATCGAACGTTGCAGCGCCATGACCATGACGATCAGCGGTCCGGCCAGCCCGGCCGGTGCGGCGCCAGCCTGGAAGAAGAAACGCAAGGCCGCTACGGGCAAGGCCAGACCCAAGCGGGCGGTGAAAGCAAAAGGGGCATGAGGCTCAGAGCGTCAATTGCCCGCTAATACAGGTCACCGCCGGGCCGCCCACCCAGATATCCTCGCCGATCTGCTCGATCGACACCCGCCCTGCCCGCCCCATTGCCGTACCCTGGCTGGCCACATAATGCGCCGGGGCAAGGCCTGCGCCGATCAGCCACTGCGCCAGCCCGGCATTCAGGCTACCGGTCACCGGATCTTCGGGCATGCCCTCGCCGGCACAGAATGCGCGCACTTCAAACTGCGCCTCGTCGCCATCGAGTTCAGGCTGCCAAGGGGCAACCACACCGATCGACAGTCCGAGCAACTGCGAGTAATCGGGCTCTAAAGCCAGCACCTGCTCACGGTCACGCAACATCAACGCCACCCAGCCCGGGCCATTATCGACCCAACGCGCCTGCACCACCGCCTGCGCCTCGATGCCCAGGCCACGGCAGATACGCTGCAGCAAATCCCCCTCAACAGCACCCGTACGCAACAGGGGCGGTGCAGTAAAAGCCAGTTGCCCGGCCTGGCGACGAAGACGGATCAACCCCGCGGCGCACTCCTGCACGATCTCTTGACCACGGGGCACGCCGCCGGCTTCCAGCCAGGCGTGGCAACTGCCCAGCGTAGGGTGGCCAGCAAAAGGCAGCTCGTTGAGAGTGGTAAAAATTCGCAGGCGGTAATCGGCATCAGGGTTTTGCGGCTTGAGCACAAAAGTGGTTTCACTCAGATTGGTCCAGCGCGCAAAGTCGGCCATTTGCATGTCACTCAGGCTGTCGGCATTCAACACCACGGCCACCGGGTTGCCCTTGAGGGCAACGCTACTGAAAACGTCAACTTGCTTGAATTCGAATGGGCGCATGACCGGCTCCTGATAGTGATCAGCAAGCACCCTACACAATTTGCGTAGCCGCTGGCGAGGCAGCGGCTACCCCATCAAACATTCAGACCAGATCCGTACCCTCACGCTTGGCCTTGCGCATATCGCGCCACAGGCTGACGCACAGGGTCAACATTACGGCCCCGGCAATGGCCGGCCAGATCAGGACATACAGGGTCAAAGCGAAACTGGACATGGGGTGGCTCCTTTTTCAGTGGCAGGTTCGACGGTGTGGTGGAAGGCCACAACACGTTCGTTGATACAGTCAAAATCAAAGGTTTCATTGGCCAGCAAGCTCACCAGCACACACACCACGGTGCTGACACCGTAAGCGGTCAATGAACTGAGCAACACCGGGTAATCGCGGAGAAAACCGAACGCGAATGGCGCCAGTACCAAGAACGCCAATCCGCCCATCACAAAGCCCACGCGCTTGCCAAAAAAGCCGAACGCCATCAGGCCAATCACCACCCCGCCGCCGATCGAGGCACAGAGTTCGAAGAACAGCGCCACCGCACCTTGCATCTGCAACAATTCGAAGCGGGCGACCAAAAACATCACAAACCCGGCAATCGCTGCACTGGTAAAGGCCGCGTTGGTAATCCGCTGCCAATACAGGCTGGCAATAACAGGAAAGACAATCGCGCCCCATAGCGCGCCGACAAAAATCAGCATGGTCAGGATATCGAGTTTCATGCTGGCAAAAATCATCGCCAGCATGGTTGCCAGCACCATGGTCAGGCGCCCGACAAACAACATGGTTTTTGGATTGGGTTTGCCCTTGGCTATGTTCTTGCCATACACGTCAGTCATCACCAGCGCCGACAAGGCGGACAGGTCGGAATCCGCCGTGGACGACAGCGAACCGATCACCATGATGAAAAACAGCCCCACCGCAAACGGCGGCAAGTAGGTCGAGGCCATTTGCGGGATCAGGTTATTGAGGTCGCCATCCTGCGGCTCGATACCTGCCAGCAGGGCCAGAAACCCCAGCATGCCCAGCCCGATCACAATCGAGGCATAACCGATGGTGGCGGTGACGAATGTCGACTTCATCAAGTCTTCACGCACGGCAAACAGCCGCTGGGCGATGGTCTGGTTACCAATGGCGTAGGCCAGCACGGCCACGAAGTAAGGTGCGCCCTGCTCCAGAATCGCGGTTTTCGAATAGAAGCTGGCTTGCTCGGGGGTGATCCTCGGCATGCCCTGGGCGAAGATTTCAGGGCCGCCCAACTGGAAGAAAATAATCGGAATAATCACCACCGCAGCGAAGATCATGGCGAATAGCTGGCCGAAATCAGTAAGCACCGATGAGCGAAACCCTGACCAGATGGTGTAAGTCAGAATCCCGACACCGGCGATAAGCACACCATGGGTAAAGCTCAGCGGCGAAAGCACCGCGACCAGTGCCCCGGCGGCGGTGAAATTGACCATCAGGCTGATCAGACTGCCGACGATATTGGAGCCCGCCAGAATCATCTGGCTGGAACGCCCGTGCCGTGCGTGCATGATCTCCGCCAGGGTGTGGGCCTTGGGCGCCAGTTGCCGGAAACGCCGGCCAAAGGGGTAGATAAACAGAATCATCAGCGCGCCCCAGAAGCCATAGTGCAAGGCCCCCGAGAGACCAAACTTGTAGCCCGCACTGGCGGCGGCGTAAAAGGAAGCGGCCCAGATCCAGGTGGCCGTCATGCTGGCGGCCGACATGCCAAAGCCGATGGAGTTATTGGAGACCATATAGCCGTCGACGTTTTCGTCCTTGCGCCCCACGCGCAACGACACCAAAAAGGTCAGGCCATAAAAACAGAACAGAAGCAGCAACACGGTGAGGGTGGAAAGTTGGAACATTCCTTTCTCCTTTCTTATGCGCACACAGTCGTTACAGACGCAACGAAAGGCCGAAATCGGCAGGTGCAACAACCCTGGTTTCCTGACAGGCAGGCGATAGCGGACAGCGGTCCGTGGGTTGTCAAAGTGATGGCTGGCAAGTGACGGAACGCAAGAGGCGTCCCAGGTCAAAAGGCAAAGCGTGCGCTAGCACGTTGAGCCGGTGCTTGCAGCAATGGCCGGCAAGGTGCCGGGAGATAAGTCCGGTATCAGATGCACAAAGCCCTGACACGAACGGAAAAGAAGTATACAGATTTAGGGGGTGACCGGAAGAGGCCGAGACAGGCCGCCACTAAAAGCGCCTCGCAAACCTGCCCGCTCCCACAAGCGCTTGCCAAGGTATCATGCTCACCGTCTTTAAATAGGGAGCACACCATGACCCAACGTACCTACCTTGTCACCGGCGCCAGCAAAGGCATCGGTCGCGCGTTGTGCGAACATCTGGCCCAGGCAGGCCACACCGTGGTGGGCATAGCCCGCAATGCAGACGACCCGGATTTCCCCGGCACACTGGTCGCCCTTAATCTGGCCGACCGCGAACGCAGCGCACAGGTACTCAAGGAACTCAGCGAACGTTTCGCCTTCGACGGGCTGGTCAACAACGTCGGCCTGGTGCGCCCGCAAGCATTGGGCGAAATTGATCTGGATGCATTCGATGACGTCATGCGAGTTAACCTGCATTCGGCGCTGCAGGCCACCCAGGCGTTATTGCCCGGCATGCGCAGCCGGGGCTGGGGGCGAGTCGTGAATATTTCCAGCCTGACCGTACTCGGCATCACCCAGCGTACGGCCTATGCCGCAGCCAAGGCGGCGCTGGTCAGCTTTACCCGCTCCTGGGCACTGGAACTGGCACAAACAGGCATAACCGTAAACGCCGTGGCCCCCGGCCCGACCGAGACGGAGCTGTTCCGCGCCAACAACCCGCCCGGCTCCGCGGGCGAAGCACGCTATCTGGCAGGCGTGCCAATGGCACGTCTGGGCCAGCCCGCAGAAATCGCCTCGGCGATTGCCTTTCTACTGTCTGAGAGCAGCGGTTTTATTACCGGCCAGACGCTGTTTGTCGATGGTGGTGCATCGGTGGGCAAGGCGGCGTTTTAACCACAGCCCCAAACCAAAACGGCGACCCGAAGGTCGCCGCTTGGCTTTACTTGAACTGCCGACTCAACCCCGGCGGTACGCCGCTGATATCGGTCTCTTCCCACGGCCCGTTGGGGCTCACCGCGCGGCTCCAGCCGTTGTCCCAGCGGTAGTAGGCGCGCTGGCGGTAGAAGACGTTGGTCTGGTTATCCAGCACATACACGCCCAGACGCGCATCCCAGTGGCTAGGCCCGCCCGGCGGCGGCGCAAAGG